>QHVW01000302.1 GCA_003223675.1 Acidobacteriota bacterium | reverse complement strand
AGCGTGAGGCCGATCCCCAGCCCGCCCTCCGAGCGGTCCAGCGCGCGCTCCCCCTGCGTGAACAGATCGAAGACCTTCGGCAGCAGGTCGGCCGGGATGCCGACGCCCGTGTCGCGGACGTGCATCGCCACCATCTCCCCTTCCCTCTCGACCGCCAGCCAGATCTCGCCGCCCGGCGGGGTGTACTTGGCGGCGTTGTTGAGCAGGTTGGTCAAGGTCTGCGACAGGCGGGTGATGTCCCCCTCGATCGGCAACGGCTCTGGCGGGACCTGGATCGTGAGATTGTGGGCGCGGGCGTCGATCAGCGGACGGCTCGCCTCGACCGCGCTGGCCACCACCTGCGCGATTTCCAGCGGCTTCCTCTGCAGAGTGATCTTGCCGACCGCGATCCGGCTCACGTCCAGGAGGTCGTCCACCAGCCGGGTCAGGTGCGAGACCTGGCGTTCGACCACGTCCCGCGCCCAGTCCAGGGACGGCTCGCTGACGCCGGACAGGCGCATCACGGCGAGCGCGTTCTTGATCGGCGCCAGCGGGTTGCGCAGCTCGTGGGAGAGCATGGCGAGGAGCTCGTTGCGGCGGAGATCGGCCTCCTCGAGCGCCTCGACCCGCTTGCGCTCGGTCAGGTCGCGGGTGATCTTCGCGAACCCGTGCAGCCGCTTGTCTTGATCGTACAGGGCGGTGATGATGACGTTGGCCCAGAACAGCGAGCCGTCCTTGCGGACGCGCCAGCCCTCGTCCTCGAAGCGCCCCTCCCCCTTGGCCATCTGCAGCTCGTGCTCCGGCCAGCCGCGCGCGATGGCGTCGGCCGGGTAGAAGACGGAAAAGTGGCGGCCCAGGACCTCGGCGGCGCGGTAGCCCTTGATCAGCTCGGCCCCGCGGTTCCAACTGGCGACGCGCCCCTGCGGGTCGAGCATGAAGATGGCGTAATCCTTCACACCCTCGACCAGAAGCCGGAAAAGATCTTCGCTCTGCTGAGGGTCTTTGCTCATGATTTTAAATACTCGGGAGCTCCATTGGATGAGCCCACGTATCGTACCAGGATATCACCTCGTCTTCGACAGCACCTCCGCGCCGGGATTGAAGGTCAGGCTCTTCGGACGTTCCGGAAGATTCAAGAGAATGCTCTGCTCGGGCTGGTCCACCATGACCCGGCGGCGCTCGGTGCGGCCGTCCGGATATTCGATGGCGACGGGGACGGACATCCGGAAGCCGGCGGGGACGTCCGACTGGCGGACCTTCAGGGTGGCCACGGTCCGGCCTCCGGCGCCGGGCGCGACGTCGTAGCTCCAGCGGTAGGTGGGGATGCCCATGCCGTTCACCCACTCGTCGAAGAACCAGGACCAGTCGCCGGGGACGTGACGGGCCAGCACGGCCGCGAAATCTCCCGTGGACGGCGCCTGGCCGCGGTAGGTGTGGAGGAAGTCGCGCAGGACGTCGAGGAAGGCCTGATCGCTGCCGGTCTGATCGCGCAGCAGGCCGCGCAGCATGTGGAGCACCAGCGCCCCCTTGCCGTAGACCTGCGAGCTGTAGGCGGTGGGCAGCTCGCCGGTGTCCGCCCGCCAGCCGTGGCCGATCGGGCCGCTGCGGTCGCCGTGCAGGGAATTCGCCTTGTTGACGTCCAGGCGGGTGAACTTGCTGAAGCCGGATTTGATCGAGCCGTTCTGCTCGTCGTTGTAGGCGCGGATGATCTCCTGGAGATAGCGCGGACCGTCCTTCATCGTCGCTTCGACGAACATCATCCCCGAGTACTCTGCAAAGGCCTCGCCAAGCCAGGCGTCGCGGTAGGTCGCGGCCCCCACCAGCACGCCCCAGAATTGATGGGCCGCCTCGTGGGCGCGGAACAGCTCCCCCACCCCCGGCCCCAGGATGTCGAAGCTCTTGTTGGCCAGTTGGATGAAGCCGTCGAACGCCTGGCCGTGGGTGGCGTTGATGCTGGAGACGTAGATCGGCTCGGGCGGCAGCTTCGTAGCGAAGAGCTGCTGGTAGAAGGCGAGGCTGTCGAGCACGTCCTGCCCCGCCTGGCGGAACCGGGCGCCGCTCATCAACGGGGTCTTGGAGCCGAAGCAGACCACGTCCGGCACGCCGTCGCGGGTCAGCCGCTCCTCGTAGGCGTGGTCGGCGTAGGTGAAGGTCAGCATCCGGACCGGGTGATCGACCACCCAGACGGTGGTCGAGCTCCGGCCGTCCTCGCCGCCGCTCCCCTCCTCCCGCCGGCCCATGGCGCGCACCGCGAATTTCTTGCGCGTGGTGATCTGGAGGCGGGCGGTGTGGGTGTCGCGGAGGACGGTCTCGTCCCCCTCCGTGCTCGGATACCAGTCGCGGCCCGGCGCGTAGTTGAGGACGTCCATCTCGTATTCGAGGTCGATCCGCCGCTCCGTCCCCTTGGCCAGGGGTGGGTCGAGCAGGACCACCAGCGAGCCGTCGTAGAGCCGGCCGTCGAGGGCGGCGCGGCGGGCACCGATGTGATCGCGCAGGAAGGGGACCGGCTTCCCGCCCTCGCTGACCGCGGTCACTCTGGCGAAATTGTGGAGGTAGAGCTGCACGGCCCGCGCGCCGTCCCGCAGCGGCATGAGGCGGACGCCGACCTTGAATTTCCCCTTCATCCAGTCCTTGTCGCGGCCCGCCTCGGTGAGGTCGACGGCGATGTCGAAGTGCTCGAGATCGACCGCCGGATCCCAGCGGCTGGTGGGGCGCCCGCGCGCGTCGCGCTCGGCGGGGCGGTCGAGGCTCACCCAGACCTCGGTCGCGGGGTGGACGGTGTTGAAGGACTCCAGGTGGATCTCCTCCAGGCGCTGGGCGTCGTAGTCGAAGGCGAGCCAGCCGAAATCGGCGGTCCTCATGTCGGTCCGCAGATAGCGGTCGCCGGGGGTGGCGAGCGCCTCCACCACGCGGGCGTCGGCGTCGAAGATCCGCTGGGTGAGCCACTGCTCGTGGCGCTCGCGGGCCAGCTTGTTGACGGCGAAGCCGGAGGCCGCCGGCAGGCTGGATGGATCGACGGGCATCTCGCGGGAGGTGCGGAGGACGAGCTGATGGAACGGCTCGTCGACGCCCGCGAGGTCGGGCTTGCGGGTGAAGCGGCGGAGCTGAGCGAGCTCGGCGGCGTCCGGCACGGCCATCTGGAACCGCCCCTTCCCCTCGAACACCAGGCCGGTGATCACGCCGCCGGACGTGGGCTCCTCCAGCCAGACCTTCCCGGACTCGAACGTCCACGTGGCCCCCTCGACCGTCCACGTCAGGCCGCCCGCCGGCACCGCCACCGGCTGGCTGCGGAAGCGCCACTGCTGGAGGCGGTCGTAGTCGTCGCGTAAAGATTGGGCGGTCTGGGCGGCGGCGGGGAGGGCGAGGAGGAGGAGCGGGAGGAGGGTGCGTTTGGCGTGCATCAAAGCAAGTTTACCAGCCGCCGGAAATGCTCCCCCCGCTCCTCGAAATTCCGGTACACCCCATAGCTGGGCGACCCCGGCGAGAGCAGCGCGATCTTCCCCGGCGCCGTCACCCGCGCCGCGTGCTCCACGGCGTCCTGGAGATCGCGGGCGGCGTAGATCTCGGGATATCCCGGCGGGCAGACGGCGCGGATGGCCGCCTCCACGGCGAAGGCCTCCAGGGCCGCCACGACGGCCTGCGGAGCGGTCGAGATCGAGTCGTTCACCCAGCGGATACCGGCATGGGTCCCGAGCGGCTCCAGGCGGTGCGGCAACCCCTCGAAAGCAGAGAGAACCCGCTCCAGATGCTCGGGGCCGGCGCCGAAGCGGCGGGCGGCGGCCAGGGCGGCCACGGCGTTGATCCGGTTGTGCCGGCCGCGCAGGAGCACCCTGGTATCCGGGAACAGCGGCCGGCCGCCGTCCCGAAACCAGCCGTCCGCGTAGTGGAGGCCTCGCGGGTCCTGGAAGGGCTCGTGGCGGGCGGGACCCAGGGGGAGCCGCGAGACCAGCTCCGGATCGGCCGCCGAGTAGATCGTGAGGTCGTCCGGCCGCTGGGCGCGCGCCAGACGGAGCTTGGCCTCGTAATAGGCCTCGACGCCGCCGTGCCAGCTCATGTGCTCGGGGAAGAGCGCCAGGAGGACGGCCACGCTCGGCCCTGATATCAAGTCCGCACACTGATAGCTGGACAGCTCGAGGACGCTCACGGATTTCGTGGACAGGACATCCTCAAGAACGTCCAGCACCGGCGTGCCGATGTTGCCGGCCAGGACCGCCGGCCGGCCCACCTCGCGGAGCACCCGATGAGCCAAGGTCGAGGTGGTGGACTTCCCCTTGCTGCCGGTGATCCCGATCGCGGGCAGGCCCGCGGCGCGGACCTCGGCCAGGAAAAGGTTGACGTTGGTGGTCACCTCGACGCCGCGCCGCGCCGCCGCCACCAGGAGCGAATGGTCGAGGCGGATGCCCGGCGAGCGCACCAGCAGGTCGATTCCGTCCAACGCCGCCGCCATCTCAGCTCCGATGGCGCGATCGAGATCCTCCGGCACAGTGCCCGCCGCGGGCGGCTCGTCGAGGAAGATGAGCGGCGGGCGCCCGCCCCAGCGCCGGATCGCCTCCCAGACCGAGCGCCCCTCGGCTCCGGCGCCGAAGACGCCCACGCGGCGCTCAGTGAGCTTCGAGATACCGGTGAAGGACATCGGCCCAGTCGGCAGGCATGCGGTGGTGAGGGCTCACGGCCAGCTCGCGGCGGACCAACTCGTCGGGATCGGCGAGGCCCGGGGCGACCTCACTTGCGAACCAGCGCAGCGCCGGCAGATCGGAATCCGCGTGACGCCGCGCGGCGAGCCAGAGGGCGGCGGTGACCTCGTCCGGCGTGCCCACGCAGTCCCACGGCTTGTGATCCCCCTCGCCCAGGAGCTGGCGCACCCAGGAGAGATTCTCCGGATCGGAAAGAGGGTTGACGCCAAAAATGTCCGTAAGCGCCGCGTCGTCCAGCCAGGGGGTGAGCAGGATGGCGGCGAACACGCACTTGGCGCAATCGCCGCACCAGCGGCGGCCGACGCCGCCCTGGAGCCGGAAGTTGGTGTTGCACGAGGTCACGGCGCCGAACCATCGTGGATACGTGGCGAAGGCCCTGGCGATGCGCAGCTCGCTCAACGGGCGCAGCAGACTGAAATAGACCGGCGCGCGCGACAGGTGGCGGCGCTGCCACTCCTGGAACATCCCCTCGAAGCGCAGGCTCTTGCTCCACTGATGGTTGACCTCGACGCCGTCTACCACCACGTTGCCATAGGAGGCGCTGCGCTCGTTGGCGGCCACGACGTTGCCGAAGCCCCCCACCACGGCCACGAGCTGCGAGGTGAAGGCGAGGATGGCCGAGAACGGCACGTGCCCGTTGTAGGCGCCGGCCTGGTTGAGCTCCAGCAGCTTGGGATCGAGCCGCCGGAAGACGCGGAGCCCCAGCCCTTCGAGGTCCGGAGCCAGCCGCCAGTCCCGCCCGGCGGGAATCATGGTCATCGGCACCGCCTCGCGGCCGGACTCCCGCACGACCCCATAGGCCACCACGGAGTCCTTGCCGCCCCCGGCCAGCACGATCGCGGGCCCCTGCGCCGTCTCCCCCGCCGCCGCAGGCTCCTCTCCCTTCCCCGGAAACCGGGCGAGACCAGCCGGGTCCAGGCCATTCC
>QHVW01000301.1 GCA_003223675.1 Acidobacteriota bacterium | reverse complement strand
GCGGCTACTTCGATACTCGGGCGGAGAGCTCTCCTCCCGCCTCCGCCCTCGCCTGCGGCTTCGCCTATCGACACTTCAAGGAGTGCGTCAATGCCGGGCTCTACGACGAGGCCCTACCGAGCCGGGACCGGCTGGCGCGGGTCTATCGCGAGCGCTACGGCCTCGCTCTGGCGAGGCCGGTCCTGGAAGCTGGGAAGATCCCTTTCAATCTCACGGGCGCGCTGTTCTTCTCGGGAATCCTGGAGCTCAACGGCCTCCGCCGTCCGGGGAAGGCCGCCGAAGCCTTCGCGGCGGCCGTCGAAGCCGGCGATCTCCTGCAGGAGAGCCAGAACCCGTTCGGGCTCCGCGACGGCGAGACCGAGGCGCTCCTGGCCCAGAGCCGCAGGCACCTGCCGATGGCGCTGGCGGCGGCGGAGCCGGTGCCGGCGGCGCGCAAGATCGCGGCTCCCCGCACGAGCCTGACCGCCAGGCTCTTCTCCCGCTTCCGCCCGAGCCGGCCCTTCCTGATCGCCGAGCGCTTCGTATCACCGGCCGCGCGGCTCTCCGAGGTGGTGTTGCCCCTGGACGTGATCGCGCGCCGGCCGGCGGCGCGGCTGCGGATCGTTCTTCTCGCGGCGGGGACCCGAGACTACCGCGCAGCGACCCTGGCCGATCCACGCCTCTCTCCGGAGGAGTCGCTGCGCCTGGAATTCGCGCCGTTCGACGCTCCGGCGGGCACCCCGTTCCTGCTCGGGGTGCTCGATCTTTCCGGGGAAACCGAGGCGCCGGCAGCGGCCGATCTCCAGGCGCTTCGCGCCGCGGCGGGTGGACGGCCGCCGATCGTGCTGGGCTGCCGGGGCGTAGGGGAACGGACGGCCACGGACAAGCTCACGGACGAGCACGGGATTACGGTGTTCCGCGTTGGGGCGCCCGGCCTCTCCGGAGCCCGCGCCGTCTATGGGCTCGACGCGTTCTGGTGCGATGCCCATGGCTTTTACCTGCGCGGCTGGGCACACGCTCACGAGCACCGGATGCGGGCTCTACGGGTCGAATCCGCGGGGTGCGCGGCCCGCGTGGACACGTTCTCGGACCGGCCCGATCTGCTCGCCCATTATCCGGGGCACGAGCACGTCCGGCACGGCGGCTTCGCCGTCTATCTCGCCTGCCCTCCCGGCCATCCGGTCCGCCTGACGCTGGAGACCGACGGCGGCCCGGCGAGCTTCCTGCTGCCTCTGCCGGAAGGGCCGCTGCCGCCCTGGCCCAGATCCCCTGACGGCGACTATGACGACATCTCGCCGATGCTGCGGCGCTTCGTGGAGCTCGCCAACGCCCGCGGCGGCCGCGTGCTCCAGGTGGGAGCGCGCACTCCACCCAGCCTCGCGGGGATGCCGCCGCGCCCGCTGCTGCGCGGCCCGGTGACCGGGCTCGACATCCATCCCGGGCACTGCGTCGACCTGGTGGGCGACGCCCACTTCCTGAGCCGCTTCCTGCGCGCGGGCTCCGTCGACGCCGTGGTCTCCGGCTCGGTGCTGGAGCACCTCCAGGCGCCATGGCTGTTCGCGGCCGAGGTCAACCGCGTCCTCAAGCCCGGCGGGCTGATCTATCACGAGGCGCCCGGAGCCTGGCCGGCCCACGCCCAGCCGAACGATTTCTGGCGCATGTCGGCCGAAGGGCTGCGCGCGCTGTTCGGTCCGGAGAGCGGCTTCGAGGTGCTGGAGGCCCGCGACGCGGGACCGGTGGCGATGATCCCCGGCCCGGCTTGGCGGGAGCGGCATCTCGACATGCCGACCGTCCCCGCCTTCGCGATGGCCGAGATCCTGGCCCGCAAGGTGGCGGAGATCGCGCCCGGCGCCGTGGCGTGGCCCCTGCGGGCCGGCGCGAGCGAGGAACGGGCGCGGCGCTATCCGGTCGAGGGGCTGCGCCTGGCGCCGGAGAGCCGCTCCTGATGCAGCCCCGGATCTCGGTCATCCTGCCGGTGTTCAACGGCCGCCGCTTCCTGCCCGGCGCGGTGCGGAGCGTGCTCGCGCAGACGCTCCCCCCTTGCGAGCTGATCGTGGTGGACGACGGCTCCTCCGACGGCTCCCTGGAGGAGCTCGACAATCTCCCCCCGGCGCCGTTCCCCGTGCGCGTGCTGCGGCAGGCCAACGCCGGGCAGTCCGCCGCGCGCAACGCCGCCGCCCGCGAGGCCACGGGGGAGTATCTGGCCTTCCTCGACCAGGACGACGCCTGGTACCCACGCCATCTCGAAGAGCTGGTGGCGCCGCTCGCCGCCGACCCCGCGGCAGGCTGGGCCTACTGCGATTTCGACGAGATGGACGCCGGCGGCAACCTGGTGACCCGGGCGTTCATCCGCGCGCAGGGAGTGGTCCATCCCAAGCGCACGATCTACGAGTGCGTGGAGGGCGACCTGATGGTGCTCCCCTCGGCGAGCGTGATGCGGCGCGGCGCGTTCGAGGCCGCGGGAGGGTTCGACGAGGCGCTCAGCGGCTACGAGGACGACGATCTGTTCGTGCGCTTCTTCCGCCTCGGCTGGGAGCACGTCTTCGTGGACCGCCCGCTGCTGCGGTTCCGCATCCACGCCAGCGGCTCATGGGCCTCCCTCCGCTAGCTGGAAAGCCGCCTGCGCTACGCCGCGAAGCTGGCGTCGATCCTCCCCGACGACTCGCGCATGTTCCGCTACTACGTGAGCGACGCCATCGCGCCGCGCTTCTTCCTCACCTCGCTCGACGACTACGTGCGGGCCTGCTCGGCGCGCGACTGGGAGGGGGCGCGGCTCGCCCTGCGCAGCGTCAACCACTTCGCGGCCCTGCGCCGCCGGAGCCTGCGCCTGCGCTGGAAATTGTTGTGGATTCAATCGCCGCGCCTGTTCCGGTTTCTCCTCGCCTTCAACGACCGCCTGCCTTACCGCACGCGCTTCATGCGCAACCCGACGGTCACGTTGCGCTAGACAGGGGCTTCACTCAACGCACGAAGGGCTGTGGACGCCGCACGGCGATTCCACAGCCCCTGGCGGGCACTGCGTGCTTCCACAGCCGGAATGAATGTATTGATTGGGCGGCCCCTAGCAGACGTAAACCGCCCGGGAGTCACCGCAGGAAGCGGAGCAACTGGTAGAGCTGCACGAAACACCGTCACAGCCCGACGCCCAGCAGCAGCTCGATTCGCAATAACCGATGCCCTTGGTCTGGAGGGACTGCAGGAAGG
>QHVW01000300.1 GCA_003223675.1 Acidobacteriota bacterium | reverse complement strand
GCCACCTGTTGCAACTGGCGGCACCGGCGGGGATCTCAGCGTTCGACGCCGAATCGATTCTCGACGCCGTGGCCGCAGCCGCGGCCCGATGGCGTGTCCACGCCCGCGAGGCAGGGGTGAGCCCGAAAAGCGCCAAGGTGATCGAAAAGGCCATCGGCGAATGCCTTGCCCGCGTTTGATGTAGCCGCCTACGGGCGGACGCTCCTCTCCACGCAGTTGCTCACCTGGAAGGGGCAGGTGCGGACGCGGTAACCGTAGGTGGAGCCGGGGGTCACGGCGGTATCCGTATACGAGCCCCGGGTGGTCGAGGCGATGCCGGCGAAGGTGCCGTCGCAGCCGCCGTCCGCCCGCTCCACCACGTAGTGGGTCACCTTCGGCACGGCGGGCCAGTTGAGCTGCACCCGCTGCTTGACCGTCGCGGCGCGGAGCTTGGCGCCGCTGGCCGGGCAGGCGTAGAGCGGCTCGGCGGTCTGCGCGATGAGCGCGATGCCCGCCTTCTCGGTCGGCCACGAATAATCCTGATCGAACATCAGCGTCGTGCCGTTGAACGGATCGATCTGGGTGACGGTGTCGCGGCAGCCCGGGCGCTGACGCTGGTCGAAGCACGGACAGACGTCGTCGTTGGTGAGGTCCTCGTTGAGATCGATCGCGGTGACCCCGATCTGCCAGAACGGGCAGTGGTCCGTCTGGCACATCAAGCGGGTGTTGCGCACGATCTTGGCGGGATCGATGATGTTGCCGTAGGTGGAATTGGCCTGCACGAAGGCGTCGCCGAAGGCCACGCACGAGGGGCAGTCCGTGGGGCTCCAGTTGTACAGATTCATCAGGCCGTCCTTGTTGCCGTCGTAGGCGGTCTGATCCATGTTGATCACGCGCCACATCGAGTCGGGCGGATGCATGCGGGTGTACGCCGTGGAGCCGCACAGCCCGACCTCCTCGCCGCTCACGAAGAGGAATTTCACCGGATAGCGCCAGGCGTAGCCCTTGAAGGTCCGCATCGCCTCCAGGAGCGCCGCGCCGCCCGACATCGCGTCGTCCGCGCCCGGTGAGTTGTTGGCGTCGTCGGTCGGGCTCCCCGAGATGGAGTCGTAGTGGACGAGGAAGATGACCTGCTGGTTTTGCGCGAAATCGACCTGGGCCGGCAGCGTGAAGACGAGGTTCTGCCAGGTCTGCGAGCCCTGCCCGAAGCCGCAGCCCGACTCCGCCGAGGTGTAGCTCTCGCGCACCGCGTTCGGCCCGGTGAAGCCCCAGCCCGCGGCCTTGTCTTCCAGGTACTCGCTGGCGAACGGATTGCCGGGCGGGTCGCCGGTGTTGTTGAGCGGGAACATGTAGTTGGAGGCGCGGGTGCGGATGCGGCAGCCGTCGCAATAGCCGGGGATGGTCACGTCGCTGTCGCCGGAGAGGTCGCGGACGTCCTGGAACCACTCGTCCTGGCGGGTGGCGTCGACGATCTGCCGCACCAGCTTGTTGGGGGCTGCCGGCGCCGGCCGCGCCACCTTGTCCGCGGGGTGGACGCGGACCGGCGGGAGCGCAATCCGGGGCACGCCATGAGCCAGGGCGCGCAGCTTGACCCACGGCAGGCTCATCTCCACTCCCGCGGGAATGAGATACAACATCGTCTGATCGTCGATCTGGAACCGGGGGACGCCGGCGAGGACGGGCGGGTTGAAAGAGCGGTCGTGGCTGAGGACGTGGATCCCCTCGCCGTGGTCGCGGACGCTGAAGAGCGGCTCGACCCCCTGAGCGCGCAGCACGTCGAGCTGGGCCTCGGAAGGTCCGGCGACGACCGCGTCCTCCTCGCGGCTCCAGACGGGGACGGAGGCGTCCCGGAGGACCGGCTCCGCACCGGCCGGGAAGAGCGAGATCCAGCGCTCGGGAACGGTATCTGCGGAGAGGGAGGCCGCCGGAAGCCCCACGAGACACATCAGAGAAACGACTCCAACTGCTACGTTCCGCATGCCGAAGCTCAATCGCCGTCTCCTTCGTCTATCTGTCTATCTGAATGATATACCAGGAGGCGTGCAGCACTTTCCTGGGAGATCTCCTTCGGAGTTGCGGGGGACATTCCGGTGCTGGGGGACGTGGATGGATTTTGAGATCGGCACTTCTTACATGTAACTTGTACCGATGGTCCGGGCGTTGTTACCTCGCCGGAAAAGAAAAAGGGCGGCCGTGAGGCCGCCCTCGGTCCTGCTCGATGCCGTCCCGGCCTTACTGCCAGTAGGGCTTGATCGCGTAGAACTTGTAGACCTCGGCGCCCCAGGTGCGGTCCGACGCCTTCGGGGGGTGATTCTTGTCGAAGCTGGGGGCGTTCTTCAGCTTGTCCTTGTTGGTGTCGAGCGTGAAGTGCTCACGCGTGGCGTCGAGCTTCAGGGCCTCGAACGGAACGGCGAACAGCTTGTCATCCATCCCCGGGAAGGAGAGGATGGCATAGGCGACGCGCCCCTTCTCCAGGTCGAGCATGATCTCCTCGATCTTGCCGAGGCTCTCGCCAGCACGGTTGACGACGCTGTCGCCAATGACGGCGGAGGTCGAGAGGACGTTGGGATGGGTCTCTACGGTGGTATTGAACATGCGATCTCCTAGTCGTGGTCGTTCGAGCAAACCCCGATCGGTTAACCCAGTGCAGGCAGGCGTTTTCAGGGCTGGCGATAACCACGCTGACAGAAAAAGGCTGCAATACCTGTGCCGCTGGCGGCCGGCTCGGACGGTGCGGAGCCTCTGGTCCTGGACCGGGCGTTCGAGATAGCATTTTGAGCTGAGCACCATGAACCGCAGATCCCTGACTCGTTTCGCCTGGCTCGCCATCGCCGCGGCGCTCGTCACGATTGTCCTGAAGGCGGGGGCCTACTTCCTCACGAATTCGATCGGTTTGCTGTCGGACGCGCTGGAATCGCTCGTCAACCTTTTCGGCGCGCTCATGGCGTTGACGATGCTGATCGTCGCCGCCCGTCCTCCCGACGACGAGCACGCCTTCGGCCATGACAAGGCGGAGTACTTCTCGAGCATCGTCGAAGGCACGCTGATCCTCGTGGCCGCCGGCGCCATCGGCGCCGCCGCGGTGCATCGGCTCTTCAGTCCGCGTCCCCTCGAGCACCTCAGCCTCGGCCTCCTGGTCTCCGTCGCCGCCTCGCTGGTGAACCTCGGCGTCGGTCTCACCCTGCTGCGCGCGGGCAAGCGGTACCAGTCGATCACGCTCGAAGCCGATGCCCACCACCTCCTGACCGACGTCTGGACCTCCGCCGGCGTGCTCGTGGGCATCGGCGCCGTGGCGCTGACCGGTTGGCAGCCGCTCGATCCGATCGTGGCCCTGATCGTCGCCGGCAACATCGTGGCCACGGGAGTCCGCCTCGTCCGCCGCTCCGTCTCCGGGCTGATGGACTCCGCGCTTCCCATCGAGGATCAACAGGCACTGCAAGGAGCGCTCGCCAGGTATGCGGACGACGGGGTGCAGTTCCACGCGCTCCGTACGCATCAGGCGGGCGCGCGCCGGTTCATCTCGCTCCACGTCCTGGTTCCGGGGGCGTGGACCGTCCAGCGCGGCCATCGCCTGCTGGAGCGCATCGAAGCGGACATCCGCGGCGCGCTGCCGGGCGCTACCGTTTTGACGCACCTGGAGTCCCTGGAGGACCCCGCCTCGTGGGACGATATCGACCTGGATCGCTCGGCCGTGCCGCCGCCGGAGGCGCAACCCCAGGGGACCGAGCCGTCTGAG
>QHVW01000299.1 GCA_003223675.1 Acidobacteriota bacterium | reverse complement strand
CTGGTCACGCCTCTGGTGGTGATGACCACGGTGCCGGTGGCCCTCGGCGGCGCGCTGGGGCTGCTGGCGCTCGCCGGGCAGACGCTCAACGTCCTCTCCTTTCTGGGGCTCATCCTGCTCGCGGGCATCGTAGTCAACAACGCCATCGTGCTGGTCCACCGGATCGAGGACCACCTCCGCGCGGGCTCAGCAGTCGACGAGGCGGTCCGCCAGGCGGGCGCCGAGCGCTACCGGCCGATCCTGATGACCACCCTGGCCACCGTGGCCGGCATGCTCCCCCTGGCCCTCCTCGGCGGCGAGGGGGTGGAGCTGCGGCGCTCCCTGGCGCTGGCGGTGATCGGCGGCATGAGCCTCTCGACCTTCGCCTCGCTGCTGCTCGTCCCCGTCCTCTACCGCTGGAGCCGCCGGGCAAGATGAACGGTCGTCCCCTCGCCCGCCTGATCCTCACCCTGGCCCTGCTGGTGCTGGGGGGATTCGCCCTGGCGCGGCTGCGGCTCGACTACCTGCCCCAGCGCAGCTTCCCCGAGCTGACCGTGGGGCTCACCCTGGGCGAGGAGCGCGATCCGGGCGAGGTGACCCGCGAGTGGATCGAGCCGGTCGAGAGCGCCATCCGTTCGCTGGGCCGGGTGCGGGGGGTGGCCGGCGAGGTGCGGACCGACGGGGCGAGCCTCACGGTGCGCTTCGCTCCCGGGGCCGATCCCGAGCGCAAGGCGGCGCGGCTCGATTCGGAGCTGGCCCGCCTGCGCACCCGGCTTCCCGAAGGGTCCAATCTTTGGGTCGATCCGGCCACGGACCAGCAGGGGGATTTCCACGCTCTCGTCTGGCTCTCCGGCGTGCGGGACGACGCCGACGTCCGGGCCACCGCCGAGGCGCTCCGCGCGGTGCCGGGCGTGCGGGACGTCCAGACCTTCGGCGCCCGGGACGAAGAGGTGCGGGCCGTGCTGGCGGCCAGCACGCCCGACCCCTGGAGCGCCGCCGGCTCCGTGCTCGCCGAGGCCCGGCGGTCGCTCCGCGTGCCCGCCCTGGGCTGGAGCCGCCAGGGGGACCGCCTCCGGCCGGTGGTGGCGGTCGCGGGCGGCAACCTCGCGGGCTTGCAGATCCCCATGAACGGCGGCGCCGTGCCCCTGGGCTCGCTCGCGGCGCTCCACGCGCGCAGCCAGCCCGCGAGGGCCGAGCTCCGCTTCCGCGGCCGGCCCGCGCGGGCGCTCTTCGTCTGGCGGGCGCACGACGCGGCCCCCCTCGCCCTCGACCGCGCCCTGCGCCGGCGGCTCGCGCGGCTCCCCAACGGGGTGCGCGGCGAGATCGGCTGGGGCGAGGCGGCCCCCCTGCGCGGGCTGGTGCTCCGCCTCGTGCTCGCCGGTCTGCTGGCCTCGGCGTTGGGAGCGGCGGCCGGCGCGTGGCTCGCCGGCCGCTGGGGCGCCCTCTCGCTCGGCCTCGCCGTTCCCGCGGTCCTGGCGGCCGCCGCCAACGCCTTCCTGCTGGCGGGGGTCGATTTGAACGTCGCCACCCTGATCGCGCTCGCCGTGGGCGCGGTCTCGCTGCTCCCCCTGGCCGCGTTCCGCCTGACCGCCAGGCGCGGCGTCCGGGCCTGGGGGTGGACCGCCTTCGCCGCCGCGGCGGCGCTGCCGGTGGCGGTCTCGCTGGGGAGCGCCGAGCTCGGCCCCCGGTTGGCGGAGCCGGCTCTGGCGTTGGCTTTGGCGGTGGGGGCGGGGGTCATTGCCATCGCGATGCTCCCCCTCCCGAGCCCTCACCCCTGGCCCCTCTCCCGTCCCCTCCAACCCTCCCTCAAATCCGCCCTCCGCGATCCCGGCACCGTCGTCCTCCTCGCCGCGACCGCCGCCTATCTCTCGTTGACGCTCTTCGGCGGCGTCCTCCTCCCCCGGCCGGGCGACCTGCGGCCGGACCAGGGGAACCTGACGGCGACCCTCCGGCTCCCCCAGGGGACGACCCTTGACGAGACCGTCCGCCGGGCGGTCCGGCTGGAGGAGATCCTGGGCAAGGCCGAGGAGGTGGAGCGGTCCTGGATCTACGCGGTGCCCGGCATGGCCCGGGCCACGGCGGAGCTGAGCCCGGCGGGCCGCTCGCCGGCGGGAAGGCGGCTCCTCGCCACCCGCCTCCTCTACGAGGCCTCCGGCCTGGGGGCCCTCCAGATCTCCTCCGGCCTCCGCTCCTCGTCCAGCCAGGGCGGCAGCTTCCTCGACGATCTCGAGGACCATGCGAAGACCGACGAGGAGGCGACGACCTACCGCGTCGTCCTGCGCGGGGCCGACCTCGACGCCGTGCGCGCCGGCTACGACCGCCTGCTCGAGCGGCTGGCGAGCCTGAAGGTGCGCCGGCACTGGATCACCGGGTGGGACGAGCCGACCATCCACCTCGTCCTCCGTCCGCGCGCCGGCACCGGGCCGGACGAGGCGGCGGCGATCGCCGGCCGGCTCCGGCGCGAGAGCCTGCCGCCGCCAAGCCTCAAGCTCCCGGCGCTCCTGCCGGGCGGGCCGGAGCGCTCGTTCACGGCCGTCCCCGCGGGCCTGCCCGAGGACGCGGACCGGACCATCCCCCAACTGGCCGACCTCCTCTCCCGGCCCGTGCCGGTGGGCGAACGGACCGTCAGCCCCGCCGCGGCGCTCGCCGTCGCGGAAGAGGCGGTCCACCCGCGGGTGGCCCGGCAGTCCGGACGGTTCGTGGTGCCGGTCGAGATCAACATCCTGCTGTCCAGGGAGGAGGTGCGCAAGGAGAAGCGGAAAGACATCGACCGCAGCCTCCGCCAGCTCGCCCTGCCGGCGGCGTGCGATCTCGAGCTGCCGTCCCTGCGATCGGAGATCTGGAACGGCGACCGCTGGCGTCTGCTCGCGCTCGGCCTCGCCGTCCCCCTGCTCCTCTTCGCCCTCGCCGCCTGCCGGCTGGGATCGCTGGCGCGCGGGCTCGCCGCGCTCTCCCCCCTGCTGCTGGGGCTGGTGGCCGCCCTGCCGCTGGTGGCGGCGCGCCTGGAGCGGATCGACGAGCTCACCCTCTTCGCCCTCGCCGCGGCGCTGGCGCTCGCCCTCCCCTCGGCGGCGGCCGCGGCGGCCTCCCCCACCACCCCCGGCGGACGCCTCTACGGCTCTCTCCTGCGCCAGACGCCCTGGTTGCTCGGCGCGGCGCCGGCCCTGGTGGTGGGGTTGGCGGCTCCCACGATCGGCGCGCTGCCTGGCACCTCGGCCTGGGCCGTCCCCCTGCGGGCGGCGGCGGTGGCAGGGGGCGGATCTCTCGCGGCCTCCGTCCTCCTCGTGCCCGCCCTGCTGCTGGCGGGGCGCCGCTGGCGCGAGCGCGATCCCGAGCGGGAGCGGCAGCGGCGCCGGCCACCCGTCTGGAGCGAGCCCGGCGAGCCCACGATCGAGGTGCGCAGCCTCACCAAGGTCTACGGCGGCCGCTTCAGGGCCCTCTCCGGGGTGAGCTTCACCCTCACCCCCGGCATCGTGGGCCTGCTGGGGCCGAACGGCGCCGGCAAGACCACCCTGCTGCGCGTGCTCACCGGTCTGCTGGAGCCCACCCGCGGCAAGGTGCTCTACCGGGGGATCGCGATCACCCCCGACAACCTGGCCGAATACCGGCGGCGGATCGGCTTCCTCCCCCAGGAATTCAACGCCTACCCGGGCTTCACGGCCGAGCAGTTCCTCGACCATTGGGCCCTGGAGCGGGGCCTCTCCGACCCACAAGCGCGGCGGGCGGAGATCGAGCGGCTGCTGGCTGCCGTGGGCCTCACCGAGCACGCCGGCCGCAAGGTGCGCGACTACTCGGGCGGCATGCGCCAACGGGTGGGCATCGCCCGTGCCCTGCTCGCCGCGCCGCCCATCCTGATCGTGGACGAGCCCACGACCGGGCTCGACGTCGAGTCCCGCGGCCGCTTCCGCCAGATCCTCCTGGAGCAGGCGGGCGAGCGCGTGGTCGTCTTCTCGACCCACATCGCGAGCGACGTCGAGGCCGCCGCCTCGCGCATC
>QHVW01000298.1 GCA_003223675.1 Acidobacteriota bacterium | reverse complement strand
CGCGGTCCGCCGCGAGCGGCGGAAGGTCCGCGACAGCCACCCCTGGAGCGAGTCCATATACACATAGAAGACCGGCGTCACGAACAGTGTCAGGAGCTGCGAGAAGAGCAGGCCGCCGACCACCGCGAGCCCCAGCGGGCGGCGCGACTCGGCGCCGGCGCCCAGCCCCAAGGCGATCGGCAGCGTGCCCATCAGGGCCGCCATGGTGGTCATCATGATCGGCCGGAAGCGCACCACCGAGGCCTCGTAGATCGCCTCGGTGGGCGTCAGCTTCTTGTCGCGCTGCGCCGCGATCGCGAAGTCGACCATCATGATGCCGTTCTTCTTCACCAGGCCGACCAGCAGGATGATGCCCACGAAAGCGTACATCGAAAGCTCGGTGTGGAAGACCAGCAGGGTCACCAGGGCGCCGAAGCCGGCGAACGGCAGCGCCGAGAGGATGGTCAGCGGGTGGATGAAGCTCTCGTAGAGAATGCCGAGCACCAGGTAGATCACCAGGATCGCCATCACCAGCAGCAGCCCGAGCCCCTGGAGCGACGACTGGAAGGCCTGCGCCGTCCCCTGGAAGCTGGTGTTGACGTTGGGCGGCAGCAGCTCGTGGGCGGCGCGGTCGACCGCGGCGACCCCCTGCGACAGCGAGGTGCCGGGCTGGAGGTCGAAGGAGATGGTCACCGAGGGGAGCTGGCCCGAGTGGGTGACCGAGAGCGGGCCGACACCGGCCGTCAGGCGGGCCAGGGCCGAGAGGGGGACGAGCGAGCCGCTCTCCGCGCGGACGTAGAGCATCCCGAGGGCGGCCGGATCGCGCTGGTACTGCGGCTCCAGCTCCATGATCACCTGGTACTGGTTGTTGGGCGCGTAGATGGTCGACACCTGGCGCGAGCCGTAGGCGTAATAGAGCGTGTCCTCGATCGCCCGCATGCTCACCCCCAACTCGGCCGCCTTGTCGCGGTCGATGTCCATCTCCACCTGCGGGTTGGTGATCTGGAGGTCGGAGGTGACGTCGCGCAGGCCGGGCAGGGCGCGCATCTTCGCCTCCAGCAGCGGGGCGTAGCGGTAGAGCTCGCGGATGTCCGACCCTTGCAGGGTGTACTGGTACTGGCTCTTGGTGAGCCGGCCGCCGATGCGGATCGTGGGCGGGATCTGGAGGAAGGCGCGCATGCCCGGCACCACGGAGAGCTTGGGCCGCAGCTCCTCGATCACCGCCTTGGCCGGCAGCCGCCGATCACGCGGCTTCAGGCGGATCAGGAAGAGGCCGTTGTTGGGGCCGGTGCTGCTGCCGCGCGAGCCCACCGAGGACATGAAGGCCGCCACGTTGGGGTCTTTCGCGACGATGGCGGCGAGCTGCTGCTGGTGGGCCGCCAGCGACTCGTAGGAGATCCCCTGGATGGCCTCGGTGAAGGCGACGATCTGGCCGGTGTCCTCGTCGGGGATGAACCCCTTCGGGATGAGCGTGAACAGCCAGCCGGTGGCGAGGAGGACCGCCAGCGAGCCGAGCGCCAGGGTCAGGCGGTGGCGCAGCGACCAGCGCAGGCCCGCCGAGTAGATGCCGAGGGCCCGCTCGAAGACCCGCTCCGAGGCTTGGTAGAAGCGGCCGTGCCGCTGCTCGTGCGGCGGCCGCAGGAAGCGGCTGCACAGCATCGGCGTCAGGGTCAGCGAGACGAAGCCCGACACCAGCACCGAGGCGCCGATGGTGACCGCGAACTCGCGGAACAGCCGCCCCAGGATGCCCCCCATGAAGAGCAGCGGGATGAACACGGCGGCGAGCGAGATCGTCATCGAGAGGATGGTGAAGCCGATCTCCCGGCTCCCCTTGAGCGCCGCCTCCCACGGGGACTCGCCCAGCTCCATGTGGCGGACGATGTTCTCCAGCATCACGATGGCGTCGTCCACCACGAACCCCACCGACAGGGTGATGGCGAGCAGCGACAGGTTGTCCAGGCTGTAGTCGAGCAGGTACATCACCGCGAAGGTGGCCACGATCGACATCGGCAGGGCGAGGCTGGGGATCACCGTCGCCGAGACGTTCCGCAGGAAGAGGAAGATCACCAGGATGACCAGGCACAGGGTGAGCAGCAGGGTGAATTTGACGTCGGACACCGAGGCGCGGATCGACTGCGAGCGGTCGAACAGGACGTCGAGGCTCACCGCCGCCGGGAGCTGCTGGCGGAAGCTGGGGAAGAGCTTCTTGATGGCGTCGGTCACCGCCACGGTGTTGGTGCCGGGCTGGCGCTGCACGGCCAGGATCACCCCGCGCTGGTTGTTGAACCAGGCCGCCGTCTTGTCGTTCTCTACGCTGTCGACCACCCGCCCGAGGTCCTGGAGGCGGGCCGGCGAGCCGTTCTTGTAGGCCACGATCAGCGGCCGGTAGGCGGCGGCGTCGGTGAGCTGGCCGTTGGCCTGCACGGTGAACGCCTGGTGCGCGCCGTAGAGCGTGCCGGTGGGGAGGTCGACGTTGGCCCCCTGCACCGCGCTCGCCACCTGCTCGACGCCGAGGCCGGAGGAGGCCAGGGACTGGGGATCGAGCTGCACCCGCACGGCGTACTTCTGCGCGCCGTAGACCTGCACCTGGGCGACCCCGGAGACGGTCGAGATGCGCTGCGCCATCAGGGTCTCGCCGTACTCGTCGATGGTCGAGAGCGGCAGGGTGTCGGAGGTCAGCGTCAGGTAGAGGATCGGCTGCGCCGCCGGATTGACCTTCTGGTACGAGGGGGGCGTCGGCATCTCCTGCGGGAGCTGGCGGGAGGCGGCGGCGATCGCCGACTGCACGTCCTGGGCCGCGGAGTCGAGGCTGCGGTTGAGGCTGAACGTCAGGGTGATCTGGGTGTTCCCCTGGATGTTGTTCGAGATCATCGAGTCGAGACCCTCGATGGTCGTGAACTGCTTCTCCAGCGGGGTGGCGACCGCCGCAGCCATGGTCTCCGGGCTGGCGCCGGGCAGCGCCGCCTGGACCTGGATGGTCGGGAAGTCGACGTTCGGCAGGTCGGAGACCGGCAGCAGCCGGTAGGCCATGACGCCGAACACCAGGATGCCCATCATCACCAGGGTGGTCATGATGGGACGGCGGATGAACAGCTCCGAGATGCTCATGCTCAAGCCTCCGCGCCGGAGCGCCCTTCCCGCGTCTTGACCTTGACGCCGGGGGCCAGCCGCAGCTGGCCGTCGGTGACCACCGTCTCCCCCGGCGTCAGGCCGGCGGCGATCACCGTGTCCCCCCCCACCGTGCGCGACACCTGGACGGTGCGGGGCTCGACGGTCTGGTCCGGCCGGACCACGTAGACGTATTGACCCTGCTGCCCCGTCTGCACCGCCTGCGTGGGCACCACCACCGCGTCCGCCTGCCGGGCCAGGGTGAGCCGCACCTTGGTGAACTGCCCCGGCCAGAGCGTCCGGCTCTCGTTGGGGAAGGTCGCCTTGAGCAGGATGGTGCCGGTGGCGCGGTCGATCTGGTTGTCGATGAAGCTCAGGGCCCCCTCCTGCGGCGCGCCGCCCCCTTCCGCGGAGACCGCCGCCACGGTGAGACGCCCCGCGGAGCGGTACCGTTCAATCTCCGGGAGCTGCGCCTGGGGGACGGAGAAGCTGACGTAGATGGGCCTGATCTGGTTGATCACCACCAGCGGCTGGGCGTCGTTGGCCTTCACCAGGTTCCCCTGATGGACCAGCAGGCTGCCGGTGCGGCCGGAGAGGGGGGAGCGGATGGTGCAGTACTCGAGCTGGAGGCGGGCCGCCT
>QHVW01000297.1 GCA_003223675.1 Acidobacteriota bacterium | reverse complement strand
GCTTGAACAGCCAGGCGGCGGCCCCCTCCACCCGGGCGTCGAGCTGGCGCAGCGGCGCCAGGCCGTCCAGCACCCAGAAGGCGCGGCCGTGGGTGGCGATCACCAGGTCCTCGCCGTGGACGTCCAGATCCCGCACCGAGGTTACCGGCAGGTTGAGCTGCAACGGCTGCCAGTGATCGCCGTCGTCGAAGGAGACGTACACCCCCCTCTCCGTGCCGGCGTAGAGCAGCCCCTTGCGCACCGCGTCCTCGCGCACGGCGTTGACGAAGCTGCCGTCCGGGATGCCGGAGGCGACGAGGTCCCAGTGCCGGCCACCGTCGTGGGTGCGGTAGATGTAGGGCTTGACGTCGTCCAGCCGGTGGCGGTCGACCGCCGCGTAGGCGGTCTCGGGATCGAAATGCGAGGCGTCGAGGATCCCCACCTTGGACCAGGGCCCGAGCCCGGCCGGGGTGACGTTGTCCCAGTGCGCCCCCTCGTCGTGGGTGCGCCAGATCAGGCCGTCGTCGGTCCCCACCCAGAGGTCGTGGTTGGCCGTGCGCGAGGGCGCGATCGTGTAGATCACGCCGAAGCGGCTCCCCTCCCCTGGCCGGTTCGCCGCCGTGGGGGGATCGAGGTTGGGCGGCACGCCCGGGGCCTCCCGCGTGAGGTCGGGGCTGATCGCCGTCCAGTGCTCGCCGCCGTCCGCGGTGCGGAACAGCCGCTGGTAGGAGAAATACAGCACCTTGGGATCGCGCGGCGAGAAGACGATCGGCAGCGTCCAGGTGCCCCGGTAGAGGTCCGGATAGGCCAGCGCCGGATCGACCGTCCGCGTCTGCATCGTGCGCAGGTCGAGCTTCTCCACCCGGCCGCCGTAGAGGATCTGCGGGTCTTGTGGATCGGGGGCGATCTCGTCGCTCTCACCCCCCGCGGTGACCTCGCGAAACTCGGTGATGGCGATGCCGTCGTAGGCGTTGGTGCGGCTGGGCACCCCGGCGGCGCCCGAGTCCTGCTGCGAGCCGTAGACCCAGTAGGGGAACCGGTTGTCGGTGCTCACGTGGTAGAACTGGCCGGTCGGCTGGTTGAACCAGGAGCTCCAGGTCTCGCCGCCGTCCACCGACACCACCGTCCCCTGATCCACCCCCAGGATGCGCCGCCGGGGCGCCTCGGGATCGATCCAGAGCTGGTGATAGTCGTCCCCGCCGGGCGCCCCCTTGACCGGCACGAAGGTCTTGCCGCCGTCCTCCGAGCGGTAGAGCGCGGTGTTGCAGGCGTAGATCACGTCGGCGTTGCCGGGCTCGACCGTGATGCCGGCGAAGTACCAGCCGCGCCCCCAGACCCGGTCGTCGCCGCTCCCGTGGGTCCAGGTGGCGCCGGCGTCGTCCGAGCGGTAGATCCCTCCCACGTCCGGCACGTCCACCATGGCGTAGAGCCGCCGCGGCCGGTTGGGCGCCGCGGCGAGACCGATGCGCCCGGGCTTGTCGGGAAAGCCGTGGCCGGTGATCTGCGTCCAGTGCTCGCCGCCGTCGATCGACTTGTAGAGGCCGCCGCCGGGGCCGCTCGACGGCGGATAGATGTGCCACGGAGTACGCCGCGTCTGCCAGAGGGCGGCGTAGATCACCTCCGGATTCCCCGGCTCGAAGGCGAGGTCGGTGGCGCCGGTGTTTTCATCCTTATAGAGCACCTTCCGCCAGGTCTTGCCGCCGTCGCGCGAGCGGAACACTCCGCGCTCGGCGTTGGGGCCGTAGGGGTGGCCCAGCGCCGCCACGAAGACCACGTCGGGATCGCGGGGGTGGACCAGCACGCGCCCGATCTGCTGCGAATCCGCGAGGCCGATGTGGGACCAGGTGCGGCCGCCGTCCATCGACTTGTACATGCCGTTCCCCTGCGCGATGTCCGAGCGCATGTCCGCCTCGCCGGAGCCGACGTAGATCACCCGCGGATTCGAGGGGGCCACGGCCAGCGCGCCGATCGAGCCGATCGGCTGCCCATCGAAGACCGGCTGCCAGGTGCGGCCGGCGTCGCGGGTCTCCCAGACGCCGCCGTTGACGCCGCCGAAGTAGAAGTGCTCCGGCTCGCCCGGAACGCCGGTCACCGCGAGCACCCGGCCGCCGCGGAACGGGCCGATCAGGCGCCAGCGGAGATCCTGGAGCAGCGACGGATCGACGGCCGCGAAGGCGGTGGAGCTGGCCAGGAGGAAGAGAGCAGAGAGCAGACGGCGTAGAGGCATGAACGGTCTCCGTGCGGGAAGAAGATCGCAATCCGTTTGGCGGGCCTCATCATAGACTCTCCCCGGCAGGAAGGGAGAGACCGCCATGCGAAAGCCCCTCGTCCTCCTCACCCTCGCGCTCCCGGCGCTCACCGCCTCGCCCCTGCTCGCCTACCTGGAGCTCCGCTGGCCGCCGGCGGTGGGGTGAGCGCCTTCGGCCTGGGCCTGGAGCCGCGGACGGCCGGGCTCGATCTCCAGCCCGGTTTCCACGTCACCCTCGGCAGCGCGCCCGGCTTCGGCGCCGCGCTCACCACCCAGTGGAACGACACCCTGTCGACCCGCTTCATGGCGAGCTCCGCGCGGCCGGAGATCCGGCTCTCGGGGAGCGCCGCCCCCTCCGGCTCGGGAGGGAACGTCGAGCTGGTGCCGCTCTCGTTGCTGGCGCAGATCCGCGCCCGGCGGTTCGTCCGGGTGGTGCCCTATGTCGAAGGGGGAATCACCTACCTGCTCGTCTCCTCCTTGGTGAAGCCGGCGCTGGCCGCCTCTGGGGTCACCGGCCTCCGCCGTCCGGACCACATCGCCCTGATCACCGGCGCCGGCCTCAAGATCCCCCTGAAGGGGCCCTGGACCGCCGACCTCGACGTGACCTACCGCCCCTTCGCGCAGTCGATCTTCGTGGTCGGCTCCTCAGGGGTGGTGCAGAAGGAGGAGAAGATCGACGTCCACGCGATAGTGGTGGCGGGGGGGTTTTCGTATAGGTTTTGAAGGACCCAAAGGACCCAAAGGACTGCAAGGACAACAAGGACCATAGGGAGGTTGTGCCATGGAAGAAATTTCTCTTGAGGCCCTGCAAGCAGAGGCCCGGCGTGAGGAGGTCGAAGCTCTGTCCACGATGCGCGGCTTGGACCTGGCGGACCCTGCCGTCATGTCCAAGGCTTGGCGCTCCCTAGAGGATGCATTGAATCCCGCCCCTACTTCCCCTCGCTCATCTCATTGAGCTCGCGGCGCTCCTGATCGAGGCTGTTCATGGCGTCGATCTTCTCCTGCTCGGTCCCTTCCATGTTGCGGACCTCCTCGGCGTGGCGCTGGTACTCCGCGGACTTCTCCTCCATCTTCCGGGTCTTCTCGGCTTCCGCGCTGGAGCCGGCGGATGGAGTGGGCGCGCTGCTGGGCATGTTGCACCCCGCGGCCAGCAGCGACAGAGACAGGACGGGCCACAGACGGCGGACACGGCTCCCTCGCATGGAGACCTCCCGGATTCGAGATGCGTTCGAAAAGCTGAAAGCAGTGTAGCACGCCACGGCGGGAAGGACCGGCCAGGCCATGCCCGGCCGGTCCCCGAGGGCTTACAGCGAGTTGAGGAAGGTGAGGATCTGGTTCTGCTGCGTGGTGCTCAGGTTGATGAAGTTCTGGATCACCGGCTCCGCCTCGTTCGTGTGCCGCTGGATGGCGTTGAAGCGGGTGGTGTTGAACAGGTCGTGCATGAAGCGGGCGCGGGTGCGCAGGCCCCACAGCGGCGGCGTGCGCAGCTTGTTGGCCGTCGAGGCGCCGCCGTTCTGGACGATGCCGTCGCCCGTCCCTACGTCGTGCAGCATGAAGTCGCTGTAGGGGTGGATGATGTGGTCGCCCAGGGACGCCGGGACGGTGAACTTGCCGCCGTTGATCACGGTGCCGGTCGGAGCCGTGGTGATGCTGGGGGTATGGCAGTTGCTGCAGCCGATCGAGACGAACAGGTTCGAGCCGGCGATGGCGTCCGAGGTGGCCGCCAGCGCCGTGTCACGCGGCGGGACCTTGGTGGAGCGCATGAAGCGCGTGAAGGCCTCGACGTCAGGCCCGTTGGGCGCGCTCGCCGTGGCCGCGTCCTCCGGATCGGGGACCGTGTCGAACGCCGCGACGGAATTGCCCATCGAGGTGTTCTCGGTCGGCTGCAGCGGGCTGGTGATGCCCATCTCGTTGAGGTAGGCGTCGGCCGCGAACGAGAGCAGGCTCGAGTTCTGGTTCTTCCAGCCGAACCGGCCGATCCGCGTCTGGCCGGGAGCCTCCGAGACGGGGACCCGGATGATCTGCCCCTTCATCCCCGAGGGCTGGGCGTTCTGGATGTTGGTGAAGGTGGCGTCGGCGATCGCCTCGACGAAGCCGTCGCCCAGGACGTTGAGCGAGGAGCGGTTGTCCACCGTGTTGGAGGCGGTGGTGAGGCGCTCCTGGATGGCCGGGTTGATCGCGCGGTCGTTGATCAGCGATCCACCCGGAGGATTGGTGAAGTTGCCGAACCCGTCGGTGGTGCCGGCCCGCAACTCGGTCACCTGGCTGGTGGCGCCGCTCACCGGGTTCTGATGGCACTCGCGGCAGGACTGGGCGTTGTAGACGGGGCCGAGGCCGTCGGCGGTGGTCTCGAACTCATCGAACGTCGCCCGGTCGAGGTCCATCTGCGTCTGTGTCGTGAAGCCGTTGGTCAGATTGTCGAACCCCGCCGGCGCCTCCGTGGAGGCGAACACCAGAGGTGCCGCCACAGCCAGAGTCGCCAACACGAGACCCTCAGAGATCCTCCATCTCTTCGTGCCCTTCATTCTCCATCTCCTTTCAGCCAACAAGGACCGGCCATACGAATCGCGCAAGACCCCCCTATGGGGCTTCCGCGAGGTCCGGTCACAGATCGCCTTAAGCCATGGAGCCCGCCTGGGTACGGCGAGATCGAAGAAGTTGGGCTCTACTGGAGAAGGGTGCTCGCTGCCGTGGGAAACGAGCCGCTCATCAAAAGATTGGATATTGATAGCCTGTCATGATGGTTGTGATAGATGCGTACTATGGATCGCGCCGCGGCGGCGGGCGGACGGTCCGTCTGGGGAGAGGGATTGTAACCATATTGTAACCTCTGGCCGGACCAGCGGCGGGAGCCATGGGCGTCTCGGGAAGATCAGGAGTAGACTGGAATCAGCCCACCGTTATTTTTCCTGGAAGGAGCGCACCATGCTCAAGCCCATTCCTTCCCGCCTCGATCTCCTCGACCTCTTCCCGCCGGCGCTCGATCCGCGGGTCTATCGCTATTTCGAAGGGGCCCAGGAGCACCCGTTCCGCCCCGCGGCCTCGGTTCTC
>QHVW01000296.1 GCA_003223675.1 Acidobacteriota bacterium | reverse complement strand
CAGCGGCCGCCCAGGGTCTCGGAGAGGCAGTGGACGGCGGCCACGTCGGCGTTGCCGAAGGCGAGACCGGCCAGGGTGGAGGCGCGCATCACGGCCTCGCGCGCCTCGGCGTCCCCCGCGATATCGGCGGCGGCCCGTCGGAGGTATTTGAGGAGCAGGGAGATCGCCTTCTCCGCCAGGGCGTCGGAGACCGGATTGGCGAGGCGGCAGGTGGCGGCTTCCAGGGCATGGGTGAGGGCGTCGGCGCCCGTCCAGGCCACGAGGCGGCCCGGCAGGGTGCGGAGGAGGTCGGCGTCGACGATCGCCCAGTCGGGGAACATGGTCTCGCCCTTGACGCTGATCTTGGCGTGCCGCTCCTCGACGGTGAGCACGGAGACCCAGGTCACCTCGGAGCCGGTGCCGCAGGTGGTGGGCACGGCGAGGAAGGGGAGCGGCTTCTCCGTGTAGCGGTCCCGCCCCTCGTAGCTCGCGGCGGCGCCGCCGTTGGTGATCACCATGGCGGCGGCCTTGGCGGCGTCGAGCACGCTGCCGCCGCCGATGCCGAGCACGAGCGAGACCCCCTCCTCGCGACCCCAGTCCGCCAGGCGGTCCACGGTCGAGGCGCGCGGGTTGGGCTCGACGTCGTCGAAGGTGATCGCCTCGATCTCGTTCTCCGCCAGGGCCTGCCAGACCCGCTCGGGAATGCCGGTCTCCTCGATGCCGGAATCGGTCACCATCAGGACCCGCCCCGGCTGGTAGCCGGCGACGATCTCGGGGAGCCGAACGAGGGCGCCGGGAGCCAGGAGGACGCGGGTGGGGACGCGGAAGGGTCGGATCATGGGGGAGATCGTAACCCGGTGAACATCGCGGGTGGCAATTCCGTATACCCTTGCTGGAGACCGAAGCGAGGGAGGGTACCCCGATGGAATCCGTCGTCCGGACTGCTGCCACCCAGACGGTTGAGCGCGCCGCGGTCCTGCCCTGGTATCTGACCGCGATGCTCGCGGGCTCGACCAGCATCGTGGTCGGGCTGCTGTGGGACATCTCGTGGCACATGACGATCGGCCGGGACACGTTCTGGACCCCGGCCCACCTGGCCATCCATTTCGGAGGCCTGCTGGCCGGCTTCTCCTGCGGCTGGCTGGCGTTGCACACCACGTTCGCCGGCACCGCGGAGGAGAAGGGCTCGACGGTGCGCCTGTGGGGATTCCGCGCGCCGTTCGGCGCCTGGGTGGCCGTGTGGGGCACCTTCGCCATGCTCACCTCGGCGCCGTTCGACAACTGGTGGCACGACGCCTATGGGCTGGACGTCAAGATCCTCTCGCCGCCGCACAGCCTGCTCGGGGCCGGCATGATCGCCGTGCAGCTCGGCGCCATGCTGATGGCGCTCGCGCTCCAGAACCGCGCCGGTGCCGCGGAGTTGCGGCCGCTCGGGATCGCCCACCTCTATGGCGCCGGGGCGGTGATGGTGATGGCGCTGGTCTTCCTCACGGAATACAGCGAGCCCCAGCTCCGGCACGGCGCCCGGTTCTATGTGGTGATGTCGGCCGTCCTGCCGTTCCTGCTGGTGGCGGTGGCGCGCTCCTCCCGGCTGCGCTGGGCGGCCACGATCACCGCCGGCTTCTACATGCTGATCGCCGCCGCCATGTGCTGGATCCTGCCGCGTTTCCCGGCCCATCCGAAGCTCGGACCGATCAACAATCCGATGGATCACATGGCGCCGCCGCTCTTCCCGCTGCTGCTGGTGATCCCGGCCCTCGCGATCGATTTCTTCCTCCAGCGCCGCGAGGGGAAGCGCGCCGGCTGGCTGGACGCCGCGCTGATCGGCGCCTCGTTCCTGGCCCTGTTCTTCGTGGCCCATTGGTACTTCGCCGAGTTCCAGCTCTCGCCCGCGTCGCGCAACGGGTTCTTCGTGGGCGATCAGTTCTGGAGCTACTCCTCGAGCCCCGGGCCGCGGCGCTTCACCTTCTGGGACCTGGACAGCAATCCGGTGACGCCGGCGAAGCTCGGGATCGCTCTGCTCTGGGCGATCGCCTCGACCCGAGTCGGCCTCTGGTGGGGGGCGTGGATGTCCAGGGTGCGGCGATGAGAAGGGCTTTACCGCTTCTCTTACTGCTGATCCTCGCGGCCGGGCCGGCGCGGGCGCACGTGGGGAGCCCGAACGTCTTTTTCGATGGCGATGCCGGTCCCTATCCGGTGCGGGTGATCGTGCGGCCTCCGGCGGTGATCCCGGGGCTCGCGGAGGTCACGGTGCGCCTGCGCGACGGCCACAAGGTGGATGGGGTCACCGTCCAGCCGGTGCAGTACAAGGCGGGCTTCAAGGGAGCGCCGCCGCCGGACGCGGCGGTGCAGGTCCCCGGCGCGCCGGACACCTGGAGCGCCCAGCTCTGGCTGATGCGGGGCTCCTCCTACACCGTGCGAGTGGTGGTGCAGGGGCCGGCCGGGCCGGGAGAGGCGCTGGTGCCGGTCACCGCCCTGCCGATGAAGGTCCTGAGGATGGATAAGGGGCTCGGCGCGGTCCTGGTCTTCCTCGGGCTGTTCCTGTTCGTGGGCGCGGTCGCGATCGTGGGCGCCGCGGTGCGCGAGAGCGTGCTGGCGCCGGGTGAGGAGGCCGACGGCCAGCGCCGTACCCGGGCGCGAGCCCTGTCGATCGTCGCCGCGGCCCTCTTCGCGCTCGCCCTCTGGGGGGGCCGGAATTGGTGGAACAACGTAGATGGCGAGGCGCGGGAGGGGATCTTCAAGCCGTTCCAGGTGCGGACCTCGGTGCTCCTCGCGGACGGAAGGCCGGCGCTGGCGCTGCGGATCCAGGACGAGCGCCGGGCCGAGTGGTCGCCGCTCATGCCGGATCACGGCAAGCTCATGCACCTCTTCCTGATCCGCGAGCCCGGCCTCGACGCCTTCGCGCATCTCCATCCCGTGATGAAAGATCCCGACGATTTCCTCGCGGCGCTCCCGTCCCTGCCGGCCGGGACCTACCGGGTCTACGCGGACGTGATCCACGAATCCGGCTTTCCCCAAACCCTGGTGGACACGGTGAAGATCCCTGAAGGGACGGGCGGACCGCCGCGGGACCCGGACGACTCCTGGCGCGCCTCCGCGCCGCTGGGCCGGACGGCTTCGGATACGAGCCCCCTGGAAGATGGCGGCTCCATGGTCTGGCGGCGGGGTCCCCTGGCAGCGGGCCGCGAGACCGAGCTCCGCTTCGAGGTGCGGGGACCGGACGGCCGGCCCGCTCCGCTGGAGCCCTACATGGGGATGCCGAGCCATGCAGTGATCGCCAAAGATGACGGCCAGGTCTTCGTCCACCTCCACCCCATGGGCACTGTCAGCATGGCGGCCCAGCAGGCTTTCGCGGCGAAGGAGATGGAAGAGGAAGGGAAGGCCGTCCCCGTCACGATGCCCGCCATGAGCTCCGGCAATACGATCTCCTTCCCCTATGAGTTTCCCAGGCCCGGCCGCTACCGGCTCTGGGTGCAGGTCAAGACCGGCGGCAAGGTCCAGACGGGGGTGTTCGACGCGGAGGTGGGAAACAAAGGTGCGGCCGGGCCGTAGTTCTACTTTGCCAGATTTCTCGGCCCGCCCGCCCGGGCATCAATGCCCGGGCTACGTCGTAAACGAAAAGCCGGCTGAAGCCGGCTCCGAAGTCAGAGCCGCTCATTCAGGAGCCGGGTTCACCCGGCTTTTTGGTCGCAGCG
>QHVW01000295.1 GCA_003223675.1 Acidobacteriota bacterium | reverse complement strand
GCCAGCGGCTGACCTTCGTGGTCTGCGGCGGCGGCGCCACCGGGGTCGAGGCCGCGGCCGAGATCCACGACCTGATCCACGAGGAGCTCTCCCAGAGCTACCCGGAAGTGGCGCCCTTCGCGCGGGTGGTCCTGGTCGAGGCGCTCGGCCGCCTGCTCACCGGCTTCGACGAGGCGCTCGCCGAGTACACCCTGCGGCACTTCGGGCGCGAGGGGATCGAGGTGCGGACCTCGGCCAAGGTGCAGGCAGTGGAGAAGGAGCGGGTTCTGCTGGCGGACGGTGGGACGATCCCCTGCGGCCTGATTCTCTGGTCGGGGGGGAACGCCCCGGTGCCGTTCCTCCAATCGCTCGGCGTCCCCCTGACCCCGCGGGGGCGGCTGGCGGTGGACGAGCACCTCCGCCTCCCCGCCCACCGGCAAGTCTACGCCCTGGGGGACTGCGCGGCGGTGGGGGAGCCCCCGGTGCCGGCCACCGCCCAGGTGGCCCAGCAGCAGGGGGAATACCTCGCCCGGGCCCTCGACCGGGCGCGGGAGGGGAAGACCGTCGAGCCCTTCCGCTTCAAGCCGTCCGGCATGCTCGCCTACATCGGAGGCGGGGAGGCGCTGGCCGATCTCCCCAAGGTGAAGTGGAGCGGCCGGCTGGCCTGGCTCTTCTGGCGCTCCGTCTACCTGACCAAGCTGGTCAGCCCGGCCAACAAGGTGAAGGTGCTGCTCGACTGGATCAAGGCCCGGCTGTTCGGCCGCGACCTCAGCCGCTTCTGATCCTCAGGTCCGCACACCCAGGAACAGGTACCCCGAGAGCAGCGAGAAGACGGCCGCCGGGCTCCACACCGCCACGGAGGGGGGCAGGGCGCCCGCCGCGCCCATCTTGGTGAAGAAGGCATAGACGGCCATGAAGGCGATCCCCAGCACCAGCGAGATGCCGATCCCGTAGAGCGCCCCCTGCCGGCCCAGACGGAAGGCGAAGGGGAGGGCCACCAGCGCCATGATCAGCGAGGCCACCGGCAGCGCGATCTTCTCCTCCAGTTGCACCTGGAGCTCGGGGACCGACTGGCCGCTCTCCCTGAGCTCCTGGATGTACCCCTTGAGCTCGCCGTAGCGCATCTGCTCGGGAGGGCGGATCTCGGAATCGAAGTAGGCCGGCGTCTCGGGGAAACGGACGATCTTCGGCTCCTGGAACCGCGTGTAGGCGGTGACGTCCACCCCCTGGAACGAGCGGGCCCAGCCGTTGTTGAACACCCAGGCGTCGTCCCCCATGTAGCGGGTGCTCTCCGAGTAGAGCCGGCGGGCGAGCCGGTGCTGGTCGTCGAAGTCGAACACCTGCAGCCGCTGCAGGCTCGCCTGCTGCGGGTCGTAGTGGATGTAGTTGTAGATGTACCGCCCCTGGCCGAACAGCCACTGGCGGTCGGCGCGCCGGTAGGTGCGGGCGGTCACCCTGCCGTGGATGCGGTCCTTGAGCTTCGCCACCTTCTCGTTGGAGGCCGGCAGGACCCACGATTCGAGATAGCCGCAGAAGAAGGTCACCAGCAGCGCCGCCGCCACCGCCGACAGCGAGAGCCGGTAGAGGCTCATCCCCAGCGACTTGGCGGCGGTGATCTCGTTGGTCCGCGAGAGCAGGCTGAAGGTCAGCAGGGTGGCCACCAGCACCACGATCGGGGCGATGTCGTAGAACATCTGCAGCGAGAGGTACTTGTAGTAGCTCAGCACCACCCCGCTGCCCACCTTGTGCTTGAGGATGTCGTCGAAGTTCTCCGACAGGTCGAAGATGATGAACAGCGAGACCCCGGAGAGGACCACGAGCAGGAAGACCCAGGCGAACAGGCGGCTCACGTAGCGGTCCATGAGGTTGGGGAAGACGATCCGCGGGCGGGGGAGGAGGAGCACCAGCCGGGGGCGGCGGGTCTCCCTGGCCGGCCGCTCGGCCCGGCGGCGCTCGCGCTCCGCGCGGACCTCCCGGCGCCGCTGCCGGCGGAGACCCCGGATGGCCAGGATGCCCCCCCAGACGTCCTCCCGGATCCAGCGGTCGAGGCGGGTCAGCAGCAGGCTCTTGTCGCGGTTGCGCCGCACCAGCAGGAAGATCCCGAGCCCCGCCAGCAGGAGGTTGGGGAACCACATGGCAAACCAGGCCGGGGCCCGGCCGAAGTGCGCCGCTTCCTCTCCGTTGTTGAGCAGAATGTAGTAGACGATCAGGATGCCGATCGACAGCGCGAAGCCGGACGCCTTGCCGCCGCGCCGGTTGTTGATCCCCAGCGGCAGAGCGAAGAGGCCGAACACCAGGCAGGCGGCGGGGATCGAGAATTTCTTGTGGATCTCGACCCGCGCCAGGTTGCGCTGCTCGGAGTCGGTCGACGGGTCGCTCTCGAGGTCGCGGAGCTCGCTGAGGGTGAGCTCGCGGATCCCCTTGGAGGCCGAGAGCTTGGCCTTCTGCTCGGAGGTGAACTGGTCGTCCAGGATCAGGTCGAGCCGCCGGTGGCGGCTGATCTCGTAGCGGTCCGGGGCGCTCAGGTCCACCTTGTGCTGGATGGCGTTGTACAGCCGCAGCACCAGCCGCTCGCCGGCGGGGTCGACCAGGATCTCCCCCCAGTCGGCGGTGGTGATCTGGTTCTTCTCGCTCGACGGGACCGCCTCGGCGAGGAACACCCCCTTCCAGCGTTTGCCCCCCTCCGGAACCTCGAAGACGTAGACGACCTTCCCCTCCCACTCCTCATAGAAGACCCGCGGCTCGACCTGCTGCGCCACCGTCTGGGTGGCGATGTCCAGCCGCAGCACCTGGAGGGCGTGGTTCCCCCAGGGGAGGACGTAGACCATCAGCGCGGTGTTCAGCAGGGTCAGCAGCCCCGAGAGCAGCAGGATGGGGCGGTAGAGGGCCAGGAGGCTCAGGCCCGACGCCCGCATGGCGATCAGCTCGCTGTCCGACGACAGGCGCCCCACGGCGATCAGGGTGCCGAACAGCAGCGACATGGGCAGGGTCAGGACCACGATGTTCGGCAGGGTCATCAGCAGGAGCCTGCCGACCATCGAGGCGGGCAGGCCGCGGCGGATGATCATCTCCGCGGACTGGAAGAGGAAACGGATGAGGAGGATGAAGGTATAGACTACGAACCCCAGCGAGAGGGGCCCGAGGATCTCGGTCATCAGGTAACGGTCCAACTTCCGCACGGCGCCATTCTATGACGATCACCCTCGAACGCCGCTACCGTTTCAGCGCCAGCCACCTGTACCGGCGTGCGGGCTGGAGCGAGGCCGAGAACCGGGCCCGCTTCGGCAAGTGCGCCAACCTGCCGGGGCACGGCCACAACTACCGCCTGTACGTGACGGTGGGCGGCGAGATCGACCCCGCGAGCGGCTTCGTGGTCGACCTCGGAGCGCTCGACGCCGTCGTCCAGGAGCGGGTGATCGAGCGCCTGGACCACCAGCACCTCAACGCCGCGCTCCCGGAGTTTGGGGAGGGGGGGGAGATCCCCTCCAGCGAGAGCCTGGTCCGCTGGATCCACGGACAGCTCGCGGAGCGCCTCCCGTCGGGCAGCCGGCTGGTCAGGCTCCGGCTGGAAGAAGACGAGGACCTCGCCGCCGAGTGGAGCGCCGGCTGAAGGCTCCACGGCCATGCGTTAACATAATACGCCTTACCGGCCTGATCCGTCGGATGAAGATCCGGCCGATCCGACGGATCCGTCCGATCGGTCGGATGAAAAAAAAGACCCTTTTA
>QHVW01000294.1 GCA_003223675.1 Acidobacteriota bacterium | reverse complement strand
AAGCCTCACCCTCATCCCTCTCCACTTCGTGGAGAGGGAGGGCCCGCGTAGGAAATCCTGTTGAGCTCGGTAGGGTACTGAAGACAGGTTCCCCCTCTCCACGAAGTGGAGAGGGGGCTAGGGGGTGAGGCTTCAGCGGGCAGGCTTCCCGGAGGAGGGGCGTTGCCGGGCTCCTACCCCTCCCCCACCCGGTGCCCCGTCCTCTTATAGAGGTAGTCGTACCCCTCCTGGGTGAGGATGAATTCCCCATCTTCCTGACGGATGAGGCCTCCGTCCAGCAGGGTCTGGGTGGCGCCGTCGAAATCGACGCCGGGGCTCTCGGCCGCGGCTTCCATGAAGGCGCTCTCGGGGAGGCGGTCTCCCACTTTGGCGCCGACGCGGTCCCCCTTCGTCTCGTGAAACTGGACCAGCAGGATCTCCGCTCCCTTGGACAGCAAGGTCACTGGCATGTCGTCGTCTCCTTCCGGGGAAATTTCCGTCCCCTGGCTGAGGCCGGAGCAACGCACGTGCCACGCCCTGGCAGCGCTCGTGCAAAAAGGACCCGTGAAGGAGGAGCGAGATGAGCGATACCACGGTGACCAAGGTCGACTCCCGGCACTCTCCCCATGGCGCGATGGGCCAGAAGTACCTCGCCTCCGGGGTCCACGTCGCGATGCGCCTGTGGGAGGCGGAGCCGGCTGAAGGGAACAAGCCCGAGAGCCGGCGGGACTACGAGACGGTCGGCTACGTGATCGCGGGGCGGGCCGAGCTCCGCCTCGAAGGGCAGACGGTGCTCCTGGAGGAGGGGGATTCCTGGGTGGTCCCCAAGGGGGCCTCCCACACCTACAAGATCCTGGAGCCGTTCACGGCCGTCGAGGCCACCTCGCCGCCGGCCCACGCCCGCGGGCGGGACGAGCGGTAGGGGGCCGTGTACAGGGCGGCCACGCAGGGCCGCCCCTACAGCTTCAGGACCATCTTGATCATGTCGTGCTGATTGCCGTCGGGGTCCGTCCCGTAGCCGGGGACGGTGTAGCCCTGGAAGCCGATGTTCCGCAGGGTCTCGACGGCGTCGGCCTCGAAATCCGAGATCAGCATGCAGGTGAGGTGGCGCAGGCCGTCGGCGCGGGCGGTGTCGATGAAGTTGTTGACCAGGAGGGTGCCCAGCCCCGCGCCCCGGTAGGCGGGCTCGATCAGCCACTTGACGCGGCCGACCAGGCGCAGGGGGCTCCCCTCGCGCCGGTGGAGGGTGGCGTCCGCCACCACCTTGTGGCCGTCCCAGGCCAGCAGCGGCAGCACCTTGGCGTAGTCGAGCTCGCGCCCCCAGCTCTCGACCAGGGAGCGGCTGTCGATGCGGTCCCAGGCGAAACGGCGCACGTCCTGGGGGAGACGCAGGAAGAACTCGTACAGGGGATCGACGTCGTGCCCGGTGAACGGGCGTATCAGCAGGCGGCGGCCGTCGCGGAGCACGGCTTCCTGGGGATAGCGGGTCGGCATGAATCTCCCTCCTGGGAAGAAAAAAATCGACGACGGAGCCTAGCACAGCGCGGCGGGATCAGCATGGCGCAGCATCGCGGCGCTGATCTGGGGGTGGGCTTGAGCGTGTATGGATTCCAGCAGGCGCCGGGGGATGGGCTGCAGCGGCGGTAGGGAAACCCGAGATGGTCCTTGGCGTCCTCGCAGTCCTTTACGTCCTCGGCTCCGAGTTTTCTGGCGCCTCGGGGTCCCACCCAAAATCTCGAATCAAGGATTCCCGCGGTACGTGGCGTGACGCCATCCGAAGCCAGAGCTCCCGCTCGGAAATTTCCCGGCCGTACCGAGCACGGTATTTAGAGCGGATTTCGTCTCTATCCCGGTCCACCCCCTCTTGGAACATCTGGAAAACTAGCAGGAGTTTTTCCCCAGGGTCCATCTGCCGATAACGCTCCAACATAGCCTCTTCGTCTTCTGTGGGAGCGTTCGTATCGCGCGTCATCAAATCTTCTCCTTGGGGCCGCTCGCCAGCAACTTCTCCACCTTGGCGGCCAATCCAGGCAGATCGCCCTCGAGGATTCCCCAGACCACAGGATTCGAGACCGAGGCATAGCCGTGGATGAGGCGGTTCCTGAAGGCGATGATCCGCGATGCGTCCGGAATCTCCAGGCGCATTTCAGGAAAGGCCCTCAGCATCTGTCCAATGGCTTCGCCCACGATTTCAAGCTGGCGTTCCACCGCGGACCGGGTCTTCCGGTCTTCCGCATAGTCCTGGAAGGTCATTCCGGACGTGAACTCCCGAATGAGCTGACAGGCCGTCTGGATATCGAAGAGGTACGCGCGGGCGTCAGGCTGCCTCATAGAGAGCCCTGCGCGACCGCGCGATGGACTGCCAGAGATAGGGGTTCTCGATCGGCTCGCGCTCCAGGAGATCGACCCGCCGGCCGAAGAGGGCTTCCAGGTCCGCCAGCAGACCGAAGAAGCTGTCCGCGTGCTCCCTGGGTGGCATCGGCTCGAATTCCACCAGGAAATCGAGATCGCTCGTCTCCGGATCGAAGTCGTCGCGGGCCGCGGAGCCGAAGAGGTCCAGCCGTTCGACCCGGTGCTTGAGGCAAAGCTCCCTCAGCGCCTGGAGCTTCTGCTGGACGATCTGCTGCATTCCACTAGCATACCCGGTCCGGGCCCGGAATCCGCCGGTCCCCTATCGACGTTAGACTTCCTGGCATGGCCGATCCGGTCTGGGAGGACCTCTCCCGCATCCTCCGCAGCAGCGCGCCCTACAAGACCCTCCTCCAGGGGCTCGGGGATGTCGTGCGCCTGCCCGTGCCCGCGGCGGCGTGGGTGGGCGAGATGCTGGCGCGCGATCTCAAGCGGCCGGTGCTGGTGCTGGTGCCGCGCGAGGCCGACGCCCTGCTGTGGATGGAGGCGGCGCGGCTGTTCGGCCGCGAGGAGGGGAGCGTCTACTTCCCCTCGCCGTCCCTGACCCCCTATCAGGAGGCCGAGACCTCGCTGATGGTGCGGGCCCAGGAGTCCGTGGCGCTCGACTGCGTGGCCTCAGGGAAGCTGACCACCGTGGTCGCCACTCCGCGCGCCCTCTTCCGCCGGCTGCCCACTCGCGAGGCCTATCTCCGCGCCGTCATCACCATCAAGCCGGGCGAGGACCACCCCATCGAGGAGCTGGTCACCCATCTCACCCGCTACGGGTTCCGGCGTACCGACCTCGTCTACGAGGTGGGGGACTTCGCGGTGCGCGGCGGCATCGTCGACCTCTTCCCGCCGGGCGAGGAGACGCCGATCCGGCTCGACCTGTTCGGCGACACCGTGGAGTCGATCCGCTGGTTCGATCCCCAGTCGCAGCGCTCGGAGGACACCCTCGACGCGGTCCGCATCCTGCCGCTCTCCCTCTTCCCCGCGGGAGCGGACGAGGCGCGGCTGCTGGCCGACCTCCTCTCCGGCGGCCAGGCGGCCGATCCGGACTGGGGGCCGGAGGCGGCGGAATTGCTCGAGGGGCTGCGGACGCGCGGCGAGTTTCCCGGCTGGGAGAACTACCTGCCGCTGCTCGCGGACCGCACCATCTCGCTGCCCGAGGTGCTGGGCCAGCCGCTGGCGCCTCGCCGTTCCTCCGGAGATGATGGAGGAGCCGGCCGAGCGGGTGCGGGAGACGCTGGAGACGGCGGCCCTGCGATTGCGGGACCTAGTGGTGGGCGGCGGCCGGGATGGCGAAGGCAAGGGAGCGGATTTCCACGGCACGCTGACCGATCTCTTCCACGGCCAGCTCCCCCGCTTCCCCCAGGAGGTCGCCACCGCTCGGGCGCGCGGCGAGCGGTGCATCGTGGTGGTCTCGTCGGCCCACCGGCGGCGGATCGAGGAGCTGCTCGAAGGGCGGGAGCTGCAGCTCGGCCGCGGCGGGGTGGAGCTGGTGGCGGGGGATCTCGCGCGCGGCTTCCGGCTGCCGCCGGCCGGCGTGGTGGTCTACGGCGAGCAGCAGCTCCTGGCGCAGGCGAAGCTCCAGCGCCGGCCGTCGCGCTCGCGCTTCGGACCGTTCCTCTCCAGCCTGCGCGACCTCAAGGTGGGGGACTTCGTGGTGCACGTGGACCACGGCATCGGCCAGTTCGTGGCCCTGCGCTCGGTCGGCGGCAACGGCGACGGCACGGGCGGGCTGCCGCCGGCCGTCCGGGCTCTGGCCTCGGCCGGCGCCGCCGCCGAGACCGAGGTGATGGAGATCTCCTACGCCGGCGGCAAGCGGCTGCTGCTCCCCCTCTCGCGCATCGATCAGGTGCAGAAGTACAGCGGCATCGAGGGGGTCGCCCCCCGCCTCGACCAATTGGGTGGCACCTCGTGGAACAAGACCAAGGCGCGGGTCAAGAAGGGGATGCGCGACATGGCCGGGGAGCTGCTCAAGCTCTACGCCGAGCGCCAGGTCGCCCGCGCGCCGGCGATGCCGCCGGACACCGACCTGCTGCACCAGTTCGAGGCCGCGTTCCCGTATGAGGAGACGCCGGACCAGTTGGAGGCGATCGCTACCATCCGCGAGGATCTCCAGCGCGAGCGGCCCATGGACCGTCTGCTGTGCGGCGACGTGGGCTACGGCAAGACCGAGGTCGCCATGCGCGCCGCCTTCAAGGCAGTGGACGGCGGCAATCAGGTGGCGGTGCTGGCGCCCACCACCATCCTGGCCGACCAGCACCTGGAGACCTTCCGCAGGCGGTTCGCCGGCTTCCCGATCAACATCGAGATGGTGTCGCGCTTCCGCTCGCCAGCCGAGATGCGGGATCTCAAGAAGCGGCTGAACGAGGGGAAAGTGGACATCCTCATCGGCACGCACCGGCTGCTGTCGAAGGACATCCAGCTCCCCCGGCTCGGGCTGCTGATCGTCGACGAGGAGCAGCGCTTCGGCGTGGCCCAGAAGGAGCGGCTGAAGCAGCTCAAGAAGAACGTGCACGTGCTGGCCATGTCGGCCACCCCGGTGCCGCGCACGCTCCAGCTCTCGCTGGCCAACGTGCGCGATCTCTCGGTGATCGAGACCCCGCCGCGCGACCGCATGGCCGTGGAGACGGCGATCCTCCCCTATAGCAACAACCTGGTGCGGGAGGCGATCGAGGCCGAGCTGGAGCGGGGCGGGCAGGTCTACTACGTCTACAACCGGGTGGAGTCGATCGAGGACCGGCTGGCCAAGCTGCGCGAGATCGTGCCCGGGATCCGGGTCACCGTGGGGCACGGCCAGCTCGAGGAGGAGGAGCTGTCGCGGCGGATGCACGCCTTCACCCGCGGCGACTTCGACGTCCTGCTGGCGACGACGATCATCGAGAACGGCATCGACATCCCGAACGTCAATACGATGATCGTGCACCGGGCGGACCGCTTCGGCCTCGCCCAGCTCTACCAGCTCCGCGGCCGGGTGGGGCGGAGCAACCAGCTCGCCTACTGCTACTTCCTGGTGCCGGAGGACCGGGTGCTCTCGGAGCAGGCGCGGAAGCGGCTGGCGGCCCTGCGCGAGTTCTCGGACCTCGGGGCCGGCTTCCGCATCGCGGCGCGGGACCTGGAGATCCGCGGCGCCGGCAACCTCCTGGGGGGCGAGCAGAGCGGCCACATCGGCGCGGTGGGCATCGAGACCTACCTCAAGCTGCTGGAGGAGACGGTGCGCGAGCTGCGCGGCGAGGTGGTGGAGGAGGCGCCGTCGGTGGCGCTCGACCTGCCGGTGCCGATGTCGATCCCGCCCGAGTACGTGGACGACGCCAACCTGCGCATGGAGCTCTACCGCAAGATCGCCGAGGAGCCGGAGAAGGAGATGCTGGCCGAGCTGGCCGACCGCTTCGGCCCGCCCCCCTCGCCGGTGGAGACGCTGGTCGAGGTGGCGGCCCTCAAGCGGCTGGCCGAGTCGCTGCGCGTGCAGTCGATCTCGGCGAAGAGCGGCGAGCTGATCATCCGCCTGCGGCGCGATGCTCGTATTGATGTCG
>QHVW01000293.1 GCA_003223675.1 Acidobacteriota bacterium | reverse complement strand
GCTGCCGTTCCCAGACCTCGGACGGTGCCGCGGCCATGAGGAAAAATATCTGCGAGCCCCGCACCAGATACCGCATCACACCGAGCATCGTCACGCCGCCGGCAGGGGCCTCGAACCAGAGAGCCTGGTATTGGTACCCCGGCCGTTCGCCGGTTTCTTCCCGCAGCTTCTTGTAGCGCGGCAACATCCTCTTGATGCTCATCTCCATTACGCCCGAAAGAGTGGACAGCGGAACCTTCTGCGTAGTCTCCTGACAGCTCACGGTGAGGAAAATCCCGGCGTCGAGATCCTTGACCGACACCAGAAATTGCGCGTCGTCGTCCACCTGCCAGCCCCGCAATGTCTCCGGCACCCGGATGGAGAAACCAAGCAGCGGATTCGTGTAGACCCGGCCGTCCGCGCTGACCGTCCCGGCCGCCTTCTCTTTCGAGAGATCTCTGAGGATCTCCTTCTGGACGGCGGGATTCTTGATCAGCTCCGGGACGGACTGCTCATCCACCGCCGGCTTGCCCCCGATCGCCTTGAGGTCGATCTCCCGGTTGGCCGGCCGCTCCGCCGTCACCGCCGCCAGCCGCGCCCGCACCTTCGTCCAGGCCTCCGGCAGGCCGCCGTGGACGGCCAGCACGCGGGTCGGACCGGCCGCCTCGGCCCGCCACCCCGTCACGGCCTGGAGGGCGCTGCGGAATTCCCCCGCGTCTGCCTCGGTGTCCCACTCGGTGATCCAGACGATCAGCCGGCCGCCGTCCTTCTCGTAGACGGCGAAGCGGTCGCCCCCCCAGCCGGCCGCGGCGGCGTCGGCCTGCTCGCGGCTCTTGAGATCCTGGCGGAAGAGGATCCGCAGCCCCAGCTCCCCCATCTCCCCCTCGGCCGCCTTGCGATACCCCGGCAGCTCCTCCGCGAGGTCCGGGAAGCGCAGCCCCACGGGATCGTCCCGCTGGGTGTGCCACTTCTCGGGATGGAGGATCTGCTCCGACGAGCGCGGCGGGTCCGTGGTGAACGCGTAATCGAGCAGCACCTGGCCCCCCAGGCGCCTGGCGCTCACGCAGAACGAGAGCCCCTGGAGATAGCTGAACATCAGGGTGTCCCGGATCCAGGCGGGCGCGGCGCTCATCTCCTCGGCGCCGGGGAAGCTCGCGCTGCCGGCGAGCAGCTTCTCCGGATCCTGCATCATGCCGGTCAGGATCGTGTCCATGCCGGGCATGGCCTCGAAGCTCATCCTCAGGTTGGCGTCGATCATGGTCAGCGTGGCGTCCCCTTCCACCAGGGCCTTCTTGGCGGTCCCGAGATCGGACAGCGGGTCGCGCTCCTCGAACCGGTGGAGATCGAAATGCTGGTCCTGGAGCGCGTGCGTGAGCTCGTGGACCAGCACCATGTCCTCGCTCTCCGTCTTCTCTCCCGCCCCCGAGGCTGCCCGGGCAGGGTCGACCAGGATCATGTACTTGCCGTCCGGATCGTAGAATCCGGCCACCTGGCTGCTCAGCAGCTCGGGGAGATAGCGCCCCAGGTCCATCGTCTCCGGGATCAGGCCAAACGCCTTCAGGCTGATCTCGAGAGCCTTGAGATCGGCCGGGGGGAGATCCTTGGGCATCTCCGCCTTGATTTGCGCCTTGAGCTTCCGCGGGCTCGTCGAGCCGGCGGGAACGGACCGCAACGCCTTGAGCCCGCGGTACTTCTCGGCGACGCTCAGGAGCTCGCTGACGTGCTTCGCGCTCTCCCGCGGCAGCGGGGTCACCCCGGCCGGGAGGCGCGGAGGGGTCAAGGCCTCGCCGGCCCGGCCGGCCAGCGCGCCGGCGAGGAGAGCGAAACCGAGGGGGACGAGACGAGGCCATCGTGCGCGCATCAGGGGCTCCCGCGGACCAGAGGATTGACGACGTCCGCGGAGACGATCCGCGGACCGGGCCGGCCCGGCATTATAGAGGTGAATATTAGAGATGAATCTGAGGCAAAATGCGTTTCATGACTCGAACCTGGCACCCTCTGCTCACCGGCCCGCTCGCTGACCGGGCCTCCCGCACCCTCCGCGAGATCGCCGAGGCCCTGTCCGGCTCCGTGTCCCGCGATGGGGCCTCGCTGGCCTCCCTGGCGAGCGGCCTGGCCGGACAGGCGCTGTTCTACGCCTATCTGGCGATCGCCACCTCGGACGAAGCCGCCGCCGACCGCGCGGCGGAATTCCTGGAAAAGGCCGCCGACGAGCTGGCCAACACCCCCTTGCCGCCTCACCTCTACGCCGGTTTTCCCGGCGTGGCCTGGACCATGGAGCACCTGCAGGACCTGCTGTTCGAGTCTCCGGAAGGCGAGGCGGCCGAGGACCCCATCCTGGAGATCGACGAGGCTCTCCTGGGGCCTCTGAGCCGCTCTCCCTGGCTGGGTGAATACGATCTGATCGGGGGCCTGGCCGGCCTCGGCGTCTATGCCCTGGAACGGCTCCCCCGCCCCTCCGCGCGGACGCTGCTCGAGCGCGTGGTCGAGCGGCTGGCCGAGCTCTCCGAGGAGATGGAGGAGGGCTCGGCCTGGTTCACTCCGCCCGAGCGTCTCCCCGAGTGGCAGCGCGAGATCCATACCCGCGGCAACTACAACCTCGGCGTGGCCCACGGGCTGCCCGGCGTGGTGCCGGTCCTGGCCGGAGCCTGCGCCGCCGGCGTGGCGGTGGAGCGGGCGCGCCCCCTGCTCGAAAGCTCGGTGAGCTTCCTCCTCGCCCGGCGCCTGCCGCCCGGATCGGAGTCCTGCTTCGCCGGCAGCTACGCGCCCTGGGAGGACCCCTCCCCCACGCGGCTCGCCTGGTGCTACGGCGACCTCGGCATCGCCGCCGCCCTCCTCGCCAGCGCCCGTGTGGTGGGCAACGCCGAGTGGGAACGCCAGGCGATGGACATCGCCCTGACCGCCGCGGCGCGGGACGAATCGACCTCGCGCGTCCGCGACGCCGGCCTCTGCCACGGCGCCTCCGGAGTGGGCCATCTGTTCAACCGGATGTTCCAGGCCACGGGGGAGGAGCGGCTGGCCGCGGCGGCGCGGTTCTGGTTCGAGAAGACCTTCGATTTCCAGGCCCCCGGCGAGCCGGTCGCCGGCTTCCGGGCCTGGGAGGTCGGCGTGCTGGGCCAGCCGGGATGGCGGCCGGACGCCGGCTTCCTCGAAGGGGCCGCCGGAGTGGGGCTCGCCCTCCTCGGCGCCGTCTCCAGCGTGGAGCCCGCCTGGGACCGGGTGTTGCTCCTCTCGCTGCCGCCGGTGTCTCCGGAAGGCTCTTCCGGGTAAAAGGCGGCCGTGCACACCAATCTGACGCCGCGGCACCGGACGATCGCCACCAACGGCATCCGTCTGCACGCGGTCGAGGCGGGCCCCGAAGGGGGCCCGCTCGTGATCCTCCTCCACGGCTTCCCCGAATTCTGGTACGGCTGGCGCCGTCAGATCGAGCCGCTCGCCACGGCCGGCTTCCGCGTCCTGGCTCCGGACCAGCGGGGCTACAACCTCAGCGATAAGCCGAAGAAGATCTCGGCCTACAACCTCGACATCCTGGCCCGCGACGTCGCAGGGTTGATCGAAGAGGCCGGCGTTGGGAAAGCCCGCGTCGTGGGGCACGACTGGGGGGGCGCTGTCGCGACCCTGTGCAGCGGAAGAAGAGCTCGTACATCTTCTTCTTCCAGCTCCCCTGGCTTCCCGAGCGGGCGTTCCGCGCCGACGACTTCGCACGGGGAATCAAGTCCCTCCGGGGCTCCAGCCGTCCGGGCACCTTCAGCGACGCCGACCTGGCCCTCTACCGCGAGGCCTGGTCTCAGCCGGGAGCGGTCCGCTCGATGCTCCACTGGTACCGCGCCGGCCTGCGCGCCCGGCCGCAGCCCCCCGCCTCTCCGCGCATCTCCGTGCCCACCCTGCTGCTCTGGGGGACGAAAGACCGCTTTCTCGGTCAAGATATGGCCCGGCCCAGCATCGACCTCTGCGACCACGGCCGGCTCGAATTCTTCGCGGAGGCGAGCCACTGGATTCAGCATGAGGAGGCCGAGCGGGTGAATCGGGAGCTGGTGGGGTTTCTCGGGTAAGCTCCGGCAGCTCCTTTGCTAGAATCGCTCAACCAGGAGAATCGCCGTGAAGACTCTGAAAATAGAGGTCCCGGACCAGCTCGCCAAGGAAATCGAGGGGCTCGTCCAGGCAGGTTGGTTCACCAACGAAGAGGAGATCGCCCGATTGGCCTTGGCCGAGTTCGTGCGCCACCATCGCTTCGAGCTCCAAGAGCAGTTTCAGCGTGAAGACATCCTTTGGGCGTTGAGCCTCAAGGATGCACAACGTTGAAGCATATTGTCTGCGACACAGGTCCTCTCCTCCATCTCCGGGAAGCCGGGTTGCTCGAGTTGCTTCGGGCCATGGGATCGATCGAGGTCCCTCAGCTGGACCCTGGGGAGGCCCAAGCTTTGGCTCTGGCCCTCCAGTCTGAAGCGGATTGGCTCCTGACCGACGATGCCGCCGCTAGGCTGATCGCGCAGCAACACGGGTTGGAAGTCCACGGCTCTCTGGGCGTGGTGTTATGGGGTGCGGCAACGGGACATTTCCAGAGACAGGAAGCGGAGGACGCTCTGGAAGCCCTCGCCGGATCGTCGCTCTGGATCTCTTCACGGATTCTCGACGAAGTCAGAGCCGCCCTTCGCCAGATCTTCGCCTGATCAGCCCCCGAAACCCTCCCCCCCACTCCCCCGTAGTGGATCTCGTCCTCGGAGAAAACCCATGAAACGGCTCTTGATTCCAACGCTTCTGCTTCTCTCCCTCCCCTTGGCGGCCCTGGAGATCCGGGTCCAGCCGGGAGAGGTCGTCTATGCCTACGAGGTCGATCCCGCGCGCGGCCTCTACACCGTCCTGCTGCAGAACGTCGCCGTGGTCCAGAAGGACGGCGGCCCGGTCACCCTCGACTCCCTGGAGATCCAGGTGGTCAACGGCGGGCAAGTCCTGCAGACCCTGATCGTCCCCGCGTCGGACCTCGAAAAGAGCGCCCAACGCCTGAGCGCCATGGAGGCCCAGGGGCTGCTCAAGCTGTACGACTTCCACTTCCAGACCAGCCGCTATCTGAACGGCCTCAAGATCGCCTCCAACCGCACCCTGAGCCCGGGCTCGGCGCTGGTCGTCTTCGGCAAGCCCCTCCTCCTCTCCGGCCTGCCGTCGGACGGCCTCGCGATCCTGGCGCACGGCAAGGACGCCGACGGGAGGCTCGCCGAGGCCCGGACCACCCTGAAGGTGGAAAATCACCGGTCCCCGAACGAATACGTCTTCCCGCTCGCCGGCACCTGGTACGTCGGCGCGGGGCCCAACTTCGAGAGCCCCCACCGCTGGGCGGCCAACGAGGAGTTCGCCTTCGACCTCGCCGCCCTGGGCGGAGACGGCCTGACCCACAAGGGGGACGGCAGCCATCTCACCGATTACTATGCCTACGGCCGGGACGTCCTGGCCGTGGCGGACGGCGAGGTCGTGGAGGTCGGAGCGGACGCCACGGAGGCCAACGACCGCCTCAAGCAGCCGGGTGAGAGCGAGGAGGATTTCGAGAAGCGGACCTACCTGGAGCAGGCGAAGCTGCTCGCCACGAGCTACAAGGCGCCGCTGGGCAACTACGTGATCCTCCGGCACGCGGGAGGGGAATTCTCCCACTACGCGCACCTGAAGCAGGGGAGCGTGCGGGTGAAGGCCGGGGACACCATCAAGCGCGGCCAGGCGATCGCCCAGCTCGGCCAGACCGGCAACACCACCGAGCCGCACCTCCACTTCCAGCTCACCGACGGCCCCGATCCGCTGTACTCGCGCGGCGTCCCGATCCTCTTCAAGAACGCCGTGAATACCGTCGGCTTCAGCGGCAGCTATCTCCAGACGGGGTGGATCGTGACCGCGAGGTGAGGCCCTCTACGGCACCCCTTGGGTGATCACGAACAGGTGGATCGTCTGCTTGGTCTCGAGGTCCAGGAACCGCGAGCCGCCGGTCAGGGCGTAGACGAAAGGCGTGAAGCTGAGCTCCAGATCGACCTCGACGGCCGCCGTGCTCCCCTTGACGGTGAAGTGGTTGTTGTGGACCACGCCGGCCAGATCGATCTCCTCGATCGGGGTCGGCCCGCCCAGGTGGCGTAGCGTGCCCTTCGCGCGGCCGTCGCCCAGATCGTCCAGGGTCAGGTTCGCCGTGTAGGTCGTCTTGCCGTCGAAGTTGGTGAATTTGGCTTCCCAGATGGCCATGTCGTTCCTCCCCTCCCGCTCAGCGGGGTCTGTCTGTCGCCCGGGGATCATATGCCCTGAGCCTGGCTTAGGGGCGTCAAACCGAAACGCATTGGAGGGCTGAAGCTCTCCCCTGAGGATCGCACCCCCTTCGACCACGCTCTTGAGCAACTCGCTGAACAGCTCTCTCTTCATAGCGGCAACTTAACCCAACGGCGCGGTCCGGGCAACGACGAGCCGGCTGTAGCTCTATAATGGGCCGGTGCGATTCGAGTGGGACCCGGACAAGGCAACCCGCAACCAGAAAAAGCACGGCGTCTCCTTCGAGGAGGCGCAGACGGTCTTCGAGGACGACCTCTTCGTCGTGTTCGATGACCCGGACCATTCGATCCATGAGAAGCGCTATCTCATCATGGGACAATCAAACGAGGGGCGCCTTCTCGTCGTCTCCTACACAGAGCGGGGCAGGCGGGTTCGCCTGATCAGCGCTCGTCCGGCAACTCGCCGTGAGCAAAAAGCCTATGAAGAAGTCTAAAGCGGATCTCGAAGACGACTTGAGACCTGAGTACGATTTTCACGCTCTCCGGGTGGTTGCGCGGGGCCCGGGCCGCCGGAAGCCTGACGCGGTCACCATCTCCCTGGCTCCAGACGTCGCCGCGGCCTTCCCGGATTCCGAGTCGGTAAACGAGGCGCTCCGGTTCCTGATGAGAATCACAGAGAAGGAGATGGCGCGCCAGTCGTAGTCGCCGTCTCAAAACCCCACCCGGAACTCCGCCCCCCCATCCTCCGTGGGACCCAGGCTGAATTCGAAGCCGTGGGCGGAGAGGATCTCCTGGACGAGCGTCAACCCGAGCCCCCGACCGTTCCGCTTGGTCGAAAAGAACGGGGTGAAGAGGAGGGCTTGGACCTCCTCGGGGATGCCCGGGCCGGAATCGCGAATCGTCAACGATTCGCGGTCCAGGCGGACGGCGATCGTCCCGTCCTCGCCGATCGACTCCATCGCGTTCTTGAGGACGTTCACCAGCGCCTGCTCGATCTGGTTGCGGTCGAGGTCGACCGGCGGCAGCGGCCCGGAGCGCTGCCAGTCGAGGCGGATGCGGCGGCGGTCGAATTCCGGGCGCATCAGCAGGAGGATCTCGTCCACCAGCCGCGCGAGATCGGTCGGCCGGCGGTCCGGCGGCGGCAGGCGGACCACCTCGGCGAAGCCGTTCATGAAGGCGCGCAGGTTCTCCAACCGCGTGATCGCCACCGCGATCGCCTGGAGGTAGTCCTCCCGGTCCTCCTCCCCGAGCTGGCCGGCGTAGCCGCGGAAGGAGTCGAGGAGCGAGCCAACCGCCCCCACGGAGTTGTTGATCTCGTGGGACATCATGCGGATCAGCTTGCCGTAGGCCGCCTTCTCCGAGGCCCGCAGCTCCTCGGTCAGCTCCTCCAGCAGCAGGAAGCCGCGCGGAAAGCCGCGGTCGAAGAGGTCCGCCCGCGTGGCCTTGAGCCGCCGCCCCCCCTGGAGCGCCAGCACCTCCGAGCCCCCCTCCGGGATCGCCGCCAGCGCCTGCCCCACGGCCGAGCCCAACTCCCCGAGATTCTTCCCCTTTGCCTCCTCGCCAGAAACCTGGAGCAGCGCCTCGGCGGCGCGGTTGAGCGACGAGACCCGGCCGTCGAAGTCCAGGGTCACGATGCCGGCCGGCGAGGCGGCGAGGATCTTCTCCAGGAAGTAATGCTGCTCCTGGAGCTTCAGCCGCTCCTCGCGCAGGCGGTCGATCATCTGGTTGTAGATGCGGATCAGGGCGTCCATCTCCGGCTGCCCCACCTCGCGGAACTGCGAGGTGAAGTCGCGCTCCCCGATCAGCTCCGCGCCGGTGCGGATCAGGTCGAGGGGGACGAAGAAGGTCCGCACCAGCAGGATCCCGAAGACGATCGAGAGGACGAACAGCGCTTCGACCGCCGCCAGCCAGACCCGGTTCTCGCGCAGGACGACGAACGAGATCACCGCGAGGACCGCGTGGATCAGGGCCAGGTAGACGATGATCTTGGCGCGCAGGCTCATTTTCAGGCTCGCGGGGCTCGCGATGGGCAGCGATGAGCACCCCTTACTATCGAGGTACTATCGAGGCAGTTCCAACCAACAGCAAGGAGCCTTATGCGCGGAAAGCTACAGACCCTGTCCCTGGCCATTCCACTTCTCGACGCCATCCTCGGGACCGCCGTCCCCGCCACTCCCGCGTCGACCCATTCATCGATCGTGACTCCATTTTACGGATACTGCACCGCGACCTGCGCACGCTGCTACTCCGGCAACAACCCACCGTGCGCCCCGGATCCCGATACGGGCCTCCGCCAGGGTTGCACCCGCATTCCTGCTTGCTGAGACGCATCGGGCGCCCCCACGGGCTGTCGGACGATCGCTCAATGGGATTCGAGCCCGTACTTCTCGAAACGGCGGTAGAGGGCGGCCCGCGACAGCCCCAGCGCCTCGGCCACGCGGGTGACGTTCCCCTCGTAGTGGCGCAGGCACTTGACGATCATCGCCTTCTCCATCTCGTCGAGCGTCATGGTGCCGGGGCTGGGGAGGGCCGTCCCTCCCCGCGCCTCGCGCTCCTCCAATCCTGACAGCGCGACCAGGTCCCCAACGTCGAGGCGGTCGCCGTCGACCACCAGCACGGCGCGCTCGATCGTCTGCTTGAGCTGGCGGATGTTCCCCGGCCAGGGCTGATCCTGGAGCCAGGCGACGGCGCGGTCGGCGAGCGCGATCGGCGGCCGCCGGTAGGCGTGGGCCGAGAGGTCGAGGAAATGGCGGGCGAGCAGTGGGATGTCCACCCGCCGCTCGCGCAGGGCGGGCAGCCGGATCGCGATCAGGTTCAGGCGGTAGAGGAGGTCTTCGCGGAAGGCCCCCGCCGCGACCCGCTCGACGAGGTCGCGGTTGGTGGCCGAGACCACCCGCACGTCCACGGTGCGCGGCACGCTCGACCCCAGCGCCTCGTAGGAGCGGTCCTGGAGCACGCGCAGCAGCTTGACCTGCGCGGCCGGGTCGACCTCGCCGATCTCGTCGAGGAAGATG
>QHVW01000292.1:2310-8632 GCA_003223675.1 Acidobacteriota bacterium | reverse complement strand
GCCTGCGGCGTGAGGCCGTAGGTGATGATGCGGCGGTCGGCCAGGCGCGGCAGCACCTTCTGCACGTTGGGATCGTCCAGGCAGACGATCAGCCGGCCGAAGAAGGGGACGCGGTTGCCGAACTCGACGAAGGCCTCCTCGATCGCCTCCAGGCTGCCGTAGGTGTCGAGGTGGTCGCGGTCGATGTTGGTGATCACGGCGATCACCGGGGTGAGCCGCAGGAAGCTGCGGTCGAACTCGTCCGCCTCGGCCACCAGGTAGTCGCTCTTGCCCAGGCGCGCGCCGGTGCCCAGGAGGCGCAGGCGGCCGCCCACGATCACCGTGGGATCGAGCCCGGCCTCGGTCAGCACGGTGCCCACGAGCGAGGTGGTGGTGGTCTTGCCGTGGGTGCCGGCCACGCCGATGCCGTACTTCAGGCGCATCAGCTCGCCCAGCATCTCGGCCCGCCGCACCACCGTGATGCCGCGCCGCCGCGCCTCGCGCACCTCGGGGTTGTCCTCGGCCACGGCGGAGGAGATCACCAGCAGCTCCACTCCCTCCAGATGGTCGGGCGAATGCCCTTCTTCGATCCTCGCGCCCAGATCGACCAGCCGCTGGGTGGCCTCGCCGAGCGATTGATCGCAGCCGCTCACCTCCAGGTCGTATTCGAGCAGGATCTCGGCGATGCCGCTCATGCCGGCGCCGCCGATGCCCACGAAGTGGATTTTCGAAAGATCGGTGAAGCGGTTGAACATCAGCGCGCTCCTCCAATCTCTTCGATGTGATCGGCGATGTCGGCCACGGCGCGGGGGCGCGCCAGGGCGCGGGCCGCGCGGCCCATGGCGGCGAGGCGGGCGGCGTCCGCGAGCAGCGCTTCCAATCGCTCCGCGAGCCGGTCGGCGGAGAGCTCGTTGGACCGCTGGTCCCAGACAATCATCTCGGCGGCACCCTCGTCGGCCAGCACCCGGGCGTTGTCCACCTGATGTCCCAGGGAGATCGCCAGCGGCACCAGCAGCGAGGCGCGGCCGGCGGCGCAGATCTCGGCCAGGGTGATCGCTCCGGCGCGCGAGACCAGCAGGTGGCTGGCCGCCATGGCCCCGGCCACGTCGTCGAGGAAGGGGACGACCTCCACGTGCGGAGCGCCCAATCCCGCCTGGGCGTAGGCCGCGCGCGCCTCCTCCAGGTTGGTGGCGCCGGTCTGGTGGAGAATGCGGAGGGCCGGGAAGCGGGCGATCAGCCGTGCCGCGGCGGCCGGCAGGGCCTGGTTGATCTGCTTCGCTCCCTGGCTGCCACCGAGCACCAGCAGGCGCGGCGTTTCAAAGGAGGGGAGCTCGGCGGGAACGTCGAGGAAAGCCGACCGCACCGGTACGCCGGTCACCCAGCAACGGCATTTGAGCTCGGCGATGGTCTCCCGGTAGCCCACGCAGGCGCCGGTGGCCCAGCGCGAGAGCCAGCGGTTCGCCACCCCGGCGTGGCCGTTGGGCTCCAGCAAGACCACCGGCCGCCGCGCGAGCCGGGCCCCGAGCACGGCCGGCGCCGAGACGTAGCCGCCGGTTCCCAGCACGACGTCGGCGCCGGTCTCGCGAATCAGGCCGCGGGCGGCCACGGTCGAGCTCACCATGGTGGCCAGCGCCCGAGTCTTGCCGAGGAAGCCACGCCCCACGAACGGCTTCGCCGGCAGGCCATGGAAGGGGATGCCGCGCTCGCCCACCAGCCGCTCCTCCATGCCTCCGGCCATGCCCACGAAGCTCACGCGCCACCCCCGGGCTCGCAGCTCGTCACCCACGGCGAGAGCGGGGAAGACGTGCCCCCCGGAGCCGCCGCCGGCAAGCAGAACGTGACGTGGAGCGCTGGTCGTTGCCATCTCATAAACTCATTCATTCACGCGTGCTGCGATACGTTGAGCAGAACGCCGCAGATGCACAGCGTCACCACCAGCGAAGAGCCGCCGTACGAGATGAACGGCAGCGGGATCCCCTTGGTGGGGAGCAGGGCGATGGTGACGCTGACGTTGATCAGCGCCTGCATCACGAGCACCCCGGTGAGCCCCCAGCCGAGATAGCGGCCGAAGGCGTCCGGCGCCTTGGCGCCGGCGCGCAGCCCTCGCCAGGCCAGGATGACGAACGCGGCCACCACGGCGAGAGCGCCGATCATGCCGAGCTCCTCGGCCACGATCGAAAAGATGAAGTCCGACTCCGGATGGGGCAGGAAGAAGAGCTTCTGCACGCTCTTGCCCGGCCCCAGTCCGAAGATGCCGCCCGAGCCCACGGCGATCAGCGACTGCAGGGCCTGGAAGCCGCTCCCCAGCGGACGGCACCAGCGCCAGGGCAGCCACGATGTAGCGCCAGGAGAGGCCGGCCAGGAAGATCATCAGGAAGAAGGTGCCGCAGAGGAGCACCGCCGTCCCCATGTCCGGCTCGAGCAGGATCAGCGCCGCGGTGAGCACGGTGAAAAACCCGGCCGGCACCAGGAACGAAAGGTCGTTGACCTTCTCCTGCCGCTTCTCGATCTGATAGGCGAGGAAGGGGATCAGGGCGAGCTTGGCCAGCTCCGAGGGCTGGACGGAGACCCCGGCGATGAAGAACCACCGACGGGTGGCGTTGAGCTGCGGCGAGAAGAGCACGGCCACCAGCAGCACCAAGGCCACGGCGAGCAGGGTATAGATCACCCGCGGCGTGCGCAGGCGGCGGTAATCGAGGTGCATCAGCCAGGCCATCAGCGCGAGCCCCAGGCCCGCCGATACTCCCTGCTTGAGCAGGAAGCGGTTGACGCCGCCGTCGCGCGTCAGGGCCGAGCTGGCCGAGAACACCATCACCAGGCCGAAGAACATCAGCAGCACGACGATGGTGAAGAGCACCTTGTCAAAGGCGAGCTTCTTCGCCATGCGGCCTCCCGATGAAAAGGTTTCTCATCATCGCAGCTTCAGGGTCGACAGGGCCATCAGCGCGAACAGGATCGAGAGGATCCAGAAGCGCACGATGACCTTGGGCTCCGCCCAGCCGGAGAGCTCGAAGTGATGGTGGAGAGGCGACATGCGGAACACCCGCTTGCCGCGCAGCTTGAACGAGGCGACCTGGATGATCACCGACATCGCCTCCAGCACGAACAGGCCGCCCACCAGCCCCAGCAGGATCTCCTGCTTGGCCAGCACGGCGACCGTGCCGATGGCGGCGCCCAGCGCCAGCGAGCCGACGTCCCCCATGAAGACCTCGGCCGGATGGGCGTTGAACCAGAGGAAGCCGATCCCCGCCCCCACCAGCGCGCCGCAGAAGACCGCCACCTCGCCCACTCCCGGCACGTAGGCGATCTGGAGGTAATTGGCGATCACCCGGTTGCCGGCGATGTAGGTGAACACGGCGTAGGTGGCGGCGGCGACCGTGGTGGAGCCGATGGCCAGGCCGTCGAGGCCGTCCGTCAGGTTGACGGCGTTCGACGACCCCGCCAGCACGAAGGCCACGAAGGGGATGTAGAGGTACCCCAGGTGGAGGATCAGCCGCTTGATGAACGGGAAGGTCAGCGTCGGGTTGAACCCGGCTTCGGCCGGCAGCACCAGCAGGGCGATCCCCAACGCCATGCCGACGAGGATCTGGAGCCAGAATTTGGTGCCCGCGGTGAGGCCGAGGTTGCGGCGGTTGCGCACCTTCAGGTAGTCGTCCGCGAAGCCGATGGCGCCGAAGGCGGTGGTCACGATCATCACGATCCAGACGTAGATGTTGCCGAGGTCCATCCAGAGCAGGGTGGGCACCAGGGTGGCGAAGAGGATCAGCAGGCCGCCCATGGTGGGCGTCCCGGCCTTGACCTGATGGGCCTGCGGCCCCACGTCGCGGATGTTCTGGCCGACCGAGAGGCGCCGGAGCTGGCGGATGAACCAGGGGCCCAGCAGCCAGGAGAGGATCAGCGCCGTGACCACCGCCGCCGCCACCCGGAAGGTGATGTAGCGGAAGACGTTGAAGACCGGGATCAGGTCCCGCAACGGATTGAGCAGCCAGGGCAGCATCAGTGGGCTCCCTCCCCGCTCTCGCCGAGCAGGCGCCGGACGACGCGATCGAGCTTCACCCCCCGCGACCCCTTGACCAGCACCACGTCCCCGGGCCGGATCTGGGAGGCGGCCCACTCGGAGGCCGCGTCCGCGTCCGGCAGCCAGACCGCGCCAGAGCCGGCATTCTCTACGCCATGGACCAGCTCCCGCGACAGCTCGCCGACGCCGACTACAAGAAAGCCGAGCGCCGCCGCCCGCTCCCCGGCCTCGCGGTGGAAGCGCGGTCCCTCGGGCCCCAGCTCCAGCATGTCCCCCAGCACGGCGACCCGCCGCTCGGCGGGGAAGGCCGCGGCGCTCTCCAGAGCCTTGCCCACGGCGTCCGGATTCGAGTTGTAGGAGTCGTCGATGAGCAGGAACCCCGCTTCGGCGCGGTGGACGACGCCGCGCATGGAGGCGGGCTTGACGCCGGCCACCGCGGCCGCGATCTCCTCCAGCGAGAGGCCGAGGGCCCAGGCGCACGCCGCCGCGGCCACGCAGTTCTCGACGTTGTAGAGGCCGTGCAGGGGGAGGCGGACCTCGGCGGATTGTCCTTCCGCCGTGAGCTCGAAGCGGCTCCCCACACCGCCGTCCGGCTCGGGGACGATGTGGCGGCCGCGCACCTCCGCGTGCTCGGCGCCCAGGCCGTACCAGACCACCCGCGCGCCGTGCCGTAGCGAGATCCGCGTCACCTCGGGATCGTCCGCGTTGGCCACGATGAAGCCGTCGGGAGCGAGGCCCGCCAGGATCTCGGACTTGGCCTCGGCGATGGCCTGGATGGTGCCGAAGAACTCCAGGTGGACGGGGCGCACCACGGTGAAGACGGCGGCGTCCGGCCGGCCGAGCAGCGAGAGCTGGTGCAGCTCGCCCGGGGTGGACATCCCCATCTCGGCCACCATCCACTGGGTGCCGTCCGGCACGTTGAGCAGCGAGAGGGGGAAGCCGTAGAGATTGTTCAGGTTTCCCGGCGTCCAGTGGGTGCGGAAGCGGGCGGCGAGCATCGCCGCCAACAGCTCCTTGGTGGTGGTCTTGCCCGCCGAGCCGGTGATGCCCACCAGCCGCTCCGGCGTCCGGGCGCGCACGAATCGCGCGAGATCGTGCAGGGCCTGGAAGGTGTCGTCCACGCGGATCAGCGCGCCGGACGAAACCGAAAGATCTTCCTGAACGATCGCCGCCGCCGCCCCCCGGGCCAGCGCGTCGGGGACGAAGCGGTGGCCGTCCGTGTGCGCGCCGCCGAAGGCGAAGAAGACCTCGCCGCTGCGGACCGCGCGCGAATCGATCGCCGCGCCGTCGATTACGGATTGAGGATCGCCGGCCGCGATCCGGCCGCCCACGGCCCGCGCCGCCTCCTCGACCGTAAACCTAGCCACGGCGCGCCTCCAGGGCCTTGGCCGTCTCCTCGAGATCGGAGAAAGGCAGCTTTCTGTCACCCAGAATCTGATAGGTCTCGTGCCCCTTGCCGGCCACCAGCACGGCCCAGCCCGGCTCCGCTTCGGCGATCGCCTGGCGGATCGCCTCGCGGCGGTCGGGGATGAGCCGGTACCCCTGGTTGCCGCTCTGTTTCAGTCCCTCTTCGACGGCCGCCAGGATGGCCAGCGGGTCCTCGCTCCGCGGATTGTCCGAGGTGGCGATCACCAGGTCGGCGAGCTCGCCGGCGATCTTCCCCATCAGCGGCCGCTTGCCGGGGTCGCGGTCGCCGCCGCAGCCGAACACCACCGCCACCTTGCCGCCCCCCACCACCTCGCGCACCGAGCGCAGGGCGGCCTCCAGGGCCGCGTCGGTGTGGGCGTAGTCGATGAACACGGCGAACGGCTGGCCGTGGTCGATCGGCTCCAGCCGCCCGGGCACCGGCCGCTGGGCCGCGAAGGCCGCGGCGACCGCCTCGTGCGGCAGCTCCAGCGTCTCCGCCGCCGCCGCCGCCGCCAGCAGGTTCGAGAGGTTGTAGCGGCCGAGGAGAGGGGTGGTGAACGGCACCTCCCCGCGCGGCGTGATCAGGGTGCCGTGGATGCCGGCCGTGGTCAGCGACACCTCGCGGGCCGCGACCTCCCCCCGCTCGCCGAAGGTCAGGGCGTCCGGGATCTCGGCGGCCAGCCGCCGGCCATAAGGATCGTCCACGTTGAAGGCGGCCCGCCGGCCCGGCTTCAGCAGCTCGAACAGCTTCCGCTTGGCCGCGAAGTAATCCTCGAAATCGTTGTGATAGTCGAGGTGGTCGCGGGTGAGGTTGGTGAACACCGCCGCGTCGAACCGCGCGCCGCCGACCCGTCCCATGGCCAGGGCATGGGAGGAGACCTCCATGGCCACGGCCGCGGCGCCGTCCTGGCGCATCTC
>QHVW01000292.1:0-2038 GCA_003223675.1 Acidobacteriota bacterium | reverse complement strand
GGCCGCACCTGCCGCGAGTCGTGCTCCACGCCGGTCACTTGCCGGTCGCTCCCGGAGGTGAGCTCCAGACCCACGTCGCGCGCCAGCTCAGAAAGGCGCATGGAAGCCGCCTCCTTCCGCCGCCGGCGCTGGAGACGCCACCGGATCGCGATCGTCGCCGTCGGCCAGCGCGTCCGCCTCGACCGCCGGGCGGACCGGAGCCGCGAGAGCCTTGGCGGGCAGGCCCGCCAGCACCGTCTGCCCCATCCAGACGGACGGCCGCTCGCGCTGGGGGTGGACCCCGCGGTAGAGCAGCACCTGCCGGACGATGGAGCCGAACGCCGGCGCCGCCACCTGGGCGCCGTAGTATTCGTTCCCCTGCGGCTCGGCGATGGCCACCAGCCCCACCAGGGCCGGCCGGTCCGCGGGCGCGAAGCCCACGAAGCTCGGCAGGTAGCCGTGATAGCCGCCCCGCACGGGGATCTGCGCCGTGCCGGTCTTGCCCGCCACCTGGTAGCCCGGAATGGCCGCGGGCTTCCCCGTCCCCCCGGTCACCACCCCTTCGAGATAGCGGGTGAGGTCGCGCGCCGTGGCCGGAGAGATGGGCCGGCCCACCACCGGCGGCGCCGGATACTTCGGCAGCCGCACCTCCCCCCGGCTCACCGCGGCCACCACGTGCGGCTTGAGCAGCACCCCGCCGTTGGCCACCGCCGCGGTGGCGCTCACGAGCTGCAGCGGCGTCACCGAGACCCCCTGGCCGAAGGCGATGTAGTCCTTCTCCAGCAGCCCCCACTTCTCGACGTTGTGCAGGATGCCGCCGCTCTCGCCGGGCAGGTCGATGCCGGTCTGGCGGCCGAAGCCGAAGCCGCGGAGGGTGGCGTAGAAGCGGTCGTCGCGGATCCGCTGCGCCATCCGGATGACGCCCACGTTGCTCGAATGCGCGATCACCTCGGCGAACGTCAGCATGCCGAACGGTTTGTGATCGTGCACCCGGATGTCCTTATAGAGCGTGATCACGCCCATGCCGCAGTCGATCCGCTCGTCCTCGCGCACCACGCCGGCCTCCAGGGCCGCGGCGGCGGTGACGAGCTTGAAGGTCGAGCCGGGCTCGTAGACGTCGGTCACCGCCCGGTTGCGCCAGCTCTCCGGCGAGTAGCCGGCGAAGTCGTTGGGATCGAACGACGGATAGGAGGCCATGGCCAGCACGCCGCCGGTGGCGGGGTCGAGGAAGATGGCGCTGCCGCGGCGGGCGTGGCGCTCCTCGATGGCGCGGGCCAGCTCGCGCTCGACGATGTGCTGCACGGTGGCGTCGAGCGTGAGATAGAGGTCGTGCCCCGGCTCGGGCTCGGAGAAGGAGAGGCCGGGCGCCGCCACCGTCCCCTGGCGGGCGTCGCGCAGCACGGTCCGCTTGCCCGGCTTGCCGGTGATCTCCTGGTCGTAGACCTGCTCGAGGCCGGCGAGGCCGTGGTTGTCGGTGCCCACGTAGCCGAGCACCTGCGCCGCCAGCTCCTTCATCGGATAGTAGCGCTTGCTCTCGGGCACGAAGTAGAGCCCCTTGAGCTTCAGCGCCCGCACCTTCCCGGCCACCGGCGGATCGAGCTTGCGGGCCACCCAGATGAACTCGCGGTCGCCGGCGAGCTGGCGGGCGAGCTTGCCGCGGTCGAGGTCCGGCACGGCGCGGGCGAGCGCCGCGGCGGTGGCCGCCGGATCCGCGATCTCCGGCGGCACGGCGTAGACCGAGTCGACCTGGATCGACACCGCCAGCTCGCGCCCCTGGGCGTCGTAGATCGTCCCCCGCGGCGGATCGAGGGTGACCACCCGCTGCTGCTGGCGCTCGGCCTTGCCTGCATAGTGCTCGTAACGGAGCACCTGCAGGTCGTAGAGGCGGCCCGCGATCAGCAGCACCCAGACGATGCCGAAACCGGCGACCACGGAGAGCCGGCGCCTCACGGCAGCTCCTCCCAGAAGATCACCTGCTCCAGCGACGGCGACTGCATCCCCAGCTCGGAGACGGCCCGCTTCTCGACCTGCGTGGGGCTGGCGAGATAGGCCGCCTCCA
>QHVW01000196.1 GCA_003223675.1 Acidobacteriota bacterium | reverse complement strand
CGGGGGTCGATCGACGCCGGCTCCGGCCCGTTCGAGACCTGGGTGACGGTGCCCGATCCGGTGCTCTATTTCGGCCTCGGGTTGCGGGGCGCGCTCGCCGAGGAGGGGATCGTCATCGACGGCGAGATCCGGCCCGTGGCACAGCTCCCCGGAGCGGTCTGGGAGCGGGTGGCGGCCCACCGGAGCGATCTCGTCACCGCCGTCACCACCACCAACAAGCACAGCCAGAACTTCTACGCCGAGACCCTGTCCAAGCTCCTCGGGGCCGTCCGCTGCGGCGAGGGGAGCTGGAGCGCGGGGACGCGGGCCATCGAGGAGCTCGTCACGGCCATGGGCGCTCCCCCCGGCAGCGTCCACCTCGTCGACGGCTCGGGGATGAGCCGCAGCAACCAGGCGTCGCCGCGGGCGATCACGACGCTGCTCCGCCACATGTTCTTCCACCCGGCGGGCTCGGTCTTCGTGCAGTCGCTCCCCTATGGCGGCGAGGACATGAAGTCCTGGAAGCGCCGGCTGGCGGCGCCGCCCTACCGGGGGAACGTCTTCGCCAAGACGGGCACCCTCAACGGCGTCTCGGCCCTCTCGGGCTACGCCAAGGCGGTGTCCGGCAAGACCTACGCCTTCTCGATCGTCCTCGAGGGGAGCCGGATCGACGCGCACGGCGCCCAGGACCGGATCGTCATGGCGCTGATCGACAATGGCTGATCAAGGCGACTCGGTTAGAATGCGCCGCGAGGAGGATTGCCCTTGGTGACGTCCGAAGCCCGCCCGGTCAACTACCGGGGGCTGATGAAAAAGGTGGAGCAGGCGGTGGCGGCGATGGACCGGGCCGAGGACGTCGGCTCGACGATCCATTCCCTGCTCGAGATCATCATCGACAAGTTCCAGGACGAGCTGGGCATCTACGGCGGCCGCCTCTATCAGCGCCGGGGGGCCTACTACGTGCTGCAGGCCACCTTCGGCGACGCCAAGGAGGTCCCCCAGGGGCTCAAGGTGCCGATCTCCTACCGGCCCATCCAGCTCCTGCTCGAGCAGGGGACCCTCTACATGGACACCGAGGACCCGGACATCGACCGCAACCTGGAGAACCTCCTGGGGGTCCAGCGCTTCGCCGCCATCGAGGTGGGCAGCGAGGAGTACATCCTCGCCTTCAACGTCGCCCCGGGGAACGACCGGGACGACATCCTCTTCTCGCTCGGCATCCTGCGCCACAGCGTCAACCAGAAGATCCGCCGCGACAAGATGGAGGGGATCTTCGAGCAGGCGCGCAAGATCCAGGCCTCGATCCTGCCGCGGCGCCGCCCGGAGTACGGCGACTTCGACATCTACGGCCGCTCGGAGCCGATGGAGGAGGTGGGCGGGGACTTCTTCGACTACATCCCGCTCACCAAGAAGATCCTCGGCCTCGCCATCGCCGACGTCTCCGGCCACGGCCTGCCCGCCGCGCTCCAGGTGCGCGACATCTATATGGGGCTGCGGATGGGGCTCGCGCGCGACTTCAAGATCGTGCGCACGGTGGAGCGGATGAACGCCATCATCCACCAGAGCACCCTGACCAGCCGCTTCGTGTCGATGTTCTACGGCGAGCTGGAGCTCAACGGCGTCTTCATCTACGTCAACGCGGGGCATCCGCCGCCGATCCACATCGCGGCGGACGGCACGGTGCGCTATCTGGAGGAGGGAGGCCCCGTGCTCGGGCCGCTTCCCGACGCCACCTACGAGCGCGGCTTCGTCACCATGAAGGCGGGGGACATGCTGGTCTTCTACACGGACGGCATCTGCGAGACCCAGGGGCGGGACGAGCACGGCCGCCTGCTCGGCGAGTACGGCGTCGAGCGGATGCTGGAGGTGGCCCGCGAGCACCAGGGGGAGACCGCCCGGGAAGTGGTGGACGCCATCTTCGCCAGCGTCGAGGCCTTCAGCCGCAACGCCCCGGCGGACGACGACCGCACCATCATGGTGGTGAGCCACCCGGTGATCGACACCTCCGTGACCCAGGCGTTCCCGCGGCCGAGCGGGGTGCTCTAAGCGCCCTGTGCGACGATTTCCAGATCCTGCCTCAATTTGACGATGCTCCGCTCGGGGTACACCCCGGGCCGGAGCTGCACGCCGGGGTAGATCTGCGTCCCCCGGCCCACCACTACGCCGGGGTGGAGGACGGAGTTGCAGCCGGTGAGGACGCCGTCGCCGAGGATCGCCCCCAGCTTGCGGCGGCCGGTGTCGAGCCGCTCGCCGTCGCAGGGGACGTGGATGCGGCCGCCGTCGTGGCGGAAGTTCGAGAGGATGGTGCCCGCTCCGAGGTTGACGTCCGCGCCGAGGATCGAATCCCGCACGTAGTTGAGGTGCGGGGCCTTGGCGTGGGGGAGGAGGATCGCGCGCTTGATCTTCCTGTTCGCTCCCACCACGCAGCGGTCGCCGATCCAGATGCCGCCGCGCAGGTAGGCGCCGGGCGGTCGCCCACGAGGTGGACGTCCGGCGAGAGCTGGCCGTGGATCTCGCTCGACGGCAGGCCGGCGAGGATCTCGTCCAGGGGCTCGCCCAGCAGGGCCCAGGGGGCGGCGGGATCGAAACGCGCGGCGAAGGGGTCCGGCAGTTGGGCGAAGAGTGGGGGGATTGGATTCATATGGCGATGATATCGTCCGTGCCCGCGTGAGCCGCTTCCGCCCCCTTCCCCGGTCTTTCTACCGCCGCCCCGCCGAGACCGTGGCCCGGGATCTTCTGGGCCGCTATCTGGTGCGCGAGCTCGATGGGGAGCGGCTGGTGCTCCGTCTCGTCGAGACGGAAGCCTATCTCGGCGAGCCCGACCGCGCGAGCCATGCCTGGGCCGGCCGCCGGACCCCCCGCAACGAGAGCCTCTATCTCCCGGGGGGTTACGCCTACGTCTACATGATCTACGGCATGCATTTCTGCCTGAACGCCGTCACCGGCGAGGCGGACGCCGGCGGCGCCGTGCTCCTGCGGGCGGGCGAGCCGGTGGAGGGGGAGGAGCGGATGCGGGAGAACCGGAGCTGGGTCCGGATCCCCCGGCCGGGCGATCTCGCCGGAGGCCCCGGCAAGATCTGCCAGGCCCTCGCCATCGGCCGCGAGCTCGACGGCGCCCCGCTCGACCAGCCTCCCCTCTACATCGCCAAGGGGGAGCCGGTAGCGGCGGAGGAGATCATGGCCAGCCCCCGCATCGGCGTCGATTACGCTGGAGAGGCCGCCCTCTGGCCGCTGCGGTTCTCGGAACGCGGGCATCCGCATGTCTCGAGGCCGCGGCCGAGTTGAGCCTTCCCGGCCAGTCATGGGAACATGGACGGGGGAGTTGAGGTAAACGTGCTCAGCGAAACGATCCGCAAGGAGATCCGCCCACGACTGGAGAAGGCGTTCCGGGGACGCTTCCGGGGAGCCCTGCTGTTCGGATCGGAGGCGCGGAACGAGGCCGGCGAGGACAGCGATCTCGATCTGATGGTGCTCCTCGAAGCTCCGGTACGGCTCGGAAGGGATCTGGAGACGATCGTCAGGGCTCTCTATCCTCTTCAGCTCCAGGTGGACCGCCCGATCCACGCCTTGCCCGTTTCGTCGGATGCCTTCGAGGCGGGCGAGTACGGAATCTATCGCAACGCGCGCCGGGAAGGCTGCTATCTGTGAGCCCGGAGGCTCTGGATTACTGGGCCAGGGCGGCTCAGGCCCTCCGAACCGCGGAGTCTCTGGTCGACGATGATCCAGACGCCTCCTCGTCGCGGGCTTATTACGCGGCTTTCTACGCGGTCTCCGCCTTGTTCGCCCTGGAGCAGGTTTCCCATGCCAAGCACACCGCCGTCGAGCGGGCGGTCCATCGGGACCTCGTGAAGCCGGGAAAGTGGCCCGCAGCGCTGGGGGCTGCTTTCTCCTGGCTCGTAAATCTCAGGTACACAGCGGATTACGGCGGCAGCGAGCACGTAAAGAAAGAGGACGCGGAGCTCGCGGTCGAGAGGGCTCGAATGATCCTGGATGCCGTCCGAGGCTCCTTTCCCGAGCCGTAAGTTGTCCTCCTGACAACTGTCACCCTCAAGTCCTGACATCCCTCCCTGAAGTCCTCCGGGCTCGCCGTCCAGAATGATCCTGGAAACGAGAACGGAGGAATCCCATGACATCCACTCCATCCATGGACGACGACCGACCGGTCGCGGAGCTGCGGCGGGCCGTCAAGCGGTACGGCGCCGTCACGGCGCTGGCCGGGATCGACTTCGCGGTGCGGCCCGGCGAGGTGGTCGCCCTGCTCGGCCCCAACGGCGCGGGCAAGACGACCGCCGTGCAACTCCTGCTCGGCCTGGTGCGGGCGAGCGCGGGGGAGGCCCGGCTCTTCGACGGCGATCCCCGCGGCGCGGCGGCGCGGGTCCGTACCGGCGCCATGCTCCAGGTCTCCAAGGTGCCCGAGACCCTCAAGGTGCGCGAGCACGTCGACCTGGTCTCCAGCTATTACCCCCGGCCCCTCCCCCGGCGCGAGGTGATGGCGGCGGCCGGGCTCGAAGAGATCGGGGATCGCCTGTTCGGCAAGCTCTCGGGGGGCCAGCGCCAGCGCGTGCTCTTCGCCCTCGCCCTCTGCGGCGATCCCGATCTCCTGTTCCTGGACGAGCCGACGGTGGGGCTCGACGTCGAGGCCCGGCGCGCCTTCTGGACGGTGATCGGAGAGAAGGCGCGCCAGGGGCGGTCCGTGCTGCTCACCACCCACTACCTGGAGGAGGCGGACGCTCTCGCCGACCGCATCGTGATGATCGGCCGCGGCCAGGTGATCGCCGAGGGGACCCCCGCCGAGATCAAGGCCCGGGTGGCGGGCCGCAAGGTCCGCTGCCGCACGGCCCTGCCGCTCGCCGAGGTCGCCGCCCTGCCCGGAGTGCGCGACGCCCGGCGGGAGGGGGAGCTGACCGAGCTGTTCGCCGCGGAGGCCGAACGCGCCGTCTTCGAGCTGCTCCGCCGCGACCCCGAGCTCTCCGCGCTGGAGGTGCGGGGGGCCGATCTGGAGGAGGCGTTCCTCACCCTGACCCGCTCCGAGACCGCACAGGAGGTGGCCGCATGATCGCTCAGCCCCAATCCCGCAGCCTCTGGCGGATCTACGCCCTGGAGGCCAAGTACGAATTCCTCAAGCAGATGCGGCTGCCGGCCTACGTCGTGCCGTCGCTCGCCTTCCCCCTGGTGTTCTATCTCATGTTCGGCGTGGCGCTGCCGCACGGCCACGGGGGGCCGTTCGACATCGCCACCTACCTTCTGGCCACCTACGGCGCGTTCGGGGTGATGAACGTGTCGCTCTTCGGGTTCGGCGTCGGCGTCGCCACCGAGCGCGGCCAGGGGTGGATGCTGTTCAAGCGGGCGAGCCCCATGCCCCCCTTCGCCTACTTCGCGGCCAAGCTGGCGACCATCCTGCTCTTCAGCCTGATCATGACCTCCGGGCTCTTCCTCCTCGGCGCCACGGCCGGCGGCGTGCGCCTGCCCTTCGGGACCTGGCTCTCCCTGCTGGGCACGCTGACCCTCGGCACGGTCCCGTTCGCCGCCTTCGGCCTGGCCGTGGCCTACTGGGCGGGCCCCAACTCGGCGGTGGCGGTGCTGAACATCATCTCCCTGCCGTCGGCGTTCGGCTCGGGGATGTGGATCCCCATCCAGATGCTGCCGCCGGTGATCAAGAAGATCGCCCTCTTCCTGCCCCCCTACCATTACTCCCAACTGGCGCTGCGCGCGCTGGGGCTCGACCGCGGAGAGCGGCCGGAGCTCCACATCGGCTTCCTGGCGGCGTTCACGGCCCTGTCGCTCCTCCTTGCCTGGATCGGCTACCGGCGCGACGAAGGCAAGACGTTCGGGTAAGGTAATGAGGATGCGATCCCTCCCGCGCCTGCTCCCGGATGATCCGGAGATCGGCTGGATGCCCTATGCCTGGCTGATCTACCTTTTCCCCTTCCTGGTCTATCCGGCGTTGGCCCGGGCGTCCTCCCTCCAGTGGGGGGCGACGCTCGCCGGTCTGGCCCTCTTCCTCGTCCTCTACTTCTGGAGCCATTGGCTGGAGGGGATGAAGGCCCTGGGGTGCGCGGCGGGCATCGTCCTGCTCGGCTGCCTGTTCGCTCCCGCCAATCCGGGAGCGGGCTCGCTGTTCGTCTACGCCGCCTCCGTCGTGGCCAGGGCGGGCCGCCCCCGCACGGCGTGGGCGCTCCTCGCCGGCATCGAGATCGTCATCGCGCTCGAAACCGCCCTGGTCACCCTGCCCCCCTACACCTGGGTGTCGTCGATGCTCTTCACGCTGCTGATCGGCGCCGTCTGCATCCGGAGCGCTGAGGTCCGCCGGGCCAACGCCCGGCTGCGAGTGGCCCAGGAGGAGGTCGAGCGGCTGGCCAAGACGGCGGAGCGGGAGCGCATCGCCCGCGATCTGCACGACCTGCTGGGGCACACCCTGTCGCTGATCACCCTCAAGGCGGAGCTGGCGGGCAAGCTGATCGAACGCGATCCGGAACGGGCCGGCCGCGAGATCCGGGAGGTGGAGCGCATCTCCCGCGAGACGCTGCGCGAGGTGCGGACGGCGGTGGCCGGCTACCGCTCGGAGGGGCTGCAGGCGGAGCTCGCCCGGGCGCGGCTGGCGCTGGAGGCGACGGGGCTCCGCTTCGAGTACTTCGCCCAGCCGGTCGCGCTGGGCCCGGAGGCGGAGACCGTGCTGGCCCTGGCGCTGCGGGAGGCGGTGACCAACGTCATCCGCCACGCCGGCGCCCGCACCTGCCGGATCGCCCTGGAGCAGACGGAGGAGGAGACCCGGCTGGAGGTGCGCGACGACGGCCGCGGGGGCGCGGCCCCGGAGGGGATCGGCCTCGCCTCGATGCGCGAGCGGGTGGAGGGGCTGGGCGGACGGCTGGAACGGCGGGTGGAGACGGGGACCTCGCTGCGCATCGTGCTGCCACGGCGGCAGGCCCCGGCCGCCGTCCCCCTGGTGGATCTCCGGGAGCGGCCGGCGTGATCCACGTGCTGATCGCCGAGGACCAGGGGATGGTCCTGGGCGCGCTCGCCGCGCTGCTCGAGCTGGAGCCCGACATCGAGGTCGTCGGCCGCGCCCGCGACGGCCGGGAGGCGCTCGACCTGATCCAGACGGCGAAGCCGGACGTGGTGCTGACCGACATCGAGATGCCGCGGATGACGGGCCTCGAGCTGGCCGCCGAGCTGAAGCGGCGGGGGAGCCCCGCGCGGGTGGTGATCCTCACCACCTTCGCCCGCGGCGGCTACCTGCGCCGGGCCCTGGACGCCGGCGCCGCGGGCTATCTGCTGAAGGACGCTCCCGCCGAGCGGCTCGCCGAGGCCGTCCGCCGGGTCCATGCCGGGCTGCGCGCCGTTGATCCCGAGCTCGCCGCCGCGGCCTGGGAGGATGCCGACCCCCTGACCGACCGCGAGCGCCAGGTGCTCCGCCTGGCCGGGGAGGGGCGGTCGAGCGCCCGCATCGCCGCCGAGCTCCACCTCTCCGAGGGGACGGTGCGCAACTACCTCTCCGAAGCCATCAGCAAGGTCGGCGCCGGCAACCGCGTCGAGGCCGCCCGCATCGCCCGCCAGAAGGGGTGGTTGTAGATTCTATGCCAGCATCGCGGTTTTCCGCTTGACCGCCGGCTTTTTTCGGGTACCATCTGACGGCATCTCTACGAATCGAATCGATTGGTGTTCTTCTGCGGATTGCTTTGCCAGGGGACTTTTCGGCCCAGCCTGAGGTCAGGCTGGAGCCCGCTCGCCGGCGGTTTCGGCCGCGGAGCGGCATGCCCGAACGGCTTCGGATCTTTGTCTTTCTCCAAGGGAGGTTCTATGTTCGAGCCCTGCGATCCTTGTCGACTGAGCCCGTCTCCGGCTCCGTCGCGAGCGCGTTGGCGGACCGCCGTCCTGCTCACCTGCCTGAGCGCTCTCGTTCTCGTCTCTCCGCTTCTGGGCGCCGCGCACCGGCCCGTCGCCGACTCCCCTGAGGCCGAGCTGCCGGCCGCCGCTGGAGCCCCGGCCGGGTTCGAGCATGCCGCCGTCACGGACGACGGCCGTATCCAGGTGGTGGTCGAGCTGCAGGACCCGCCGGCGGCGGTGGTCTTCGCGCAGGCCCTGCAGGGGGCCAAGCCGTCCGATGCGCGGGCGCTGGCGCAGGCCGGCGCGGCCTCCAAGGCCCAGGTGCTCAAGATCCAGGCGGCCCAGGAGGGCGTCGGGCGGGCGCTCGCGGCGTCGCCGGTCAACGCGCGGGAGATCTACCGCGTCAGCAAGGCCTTGAACGGCATCGCCGTCGCCATCGATCCGCGGGCCATCGCGAGCATCCTCAAGATCCCGGGGGTCAAGCGCGTGCTGCCGATCCTGCCGGAATACCCCACCAGCGCGTCGAGCGTCCCCTTCCTCGGCACGCCGAACGTCTGGGCGAACACGATCGGCCTGCCGGCGGGCGCTGACGGCACCGGCGTCCGGATCGGCATCATCGACACGGGCACCGACTACCTGCACGCCGACTTCGGCGGCAACGGCCTGCTCGCCACCTATCAGGCGGAGAGCACCGCCACCTCCAACTTCACCACGGCCGGCAGCTTCCCCACCGCCAAGGTGGTGGGCGGCACCGACTTCGCGGGCGACGCCTATACCGGCACCAACGTCCCGGTGCCCGACGCCAACCCGATGGACTGCAACGGCCACGGCAGCCACGTCTCCGGCACGGCGGCGGGCTTCGGCGTGACGGCGGCCGGCGCGACCTTCGCCGGTCCCTACGACGCCAACACCTCCACCTACACGCCGCTGCGCATCGAGCCCGGCACCGCGCCCAAGGCGCTGCTGTACGGAACGGCGACAACGACCTTTCGGACCACCTCGACGTCATCAACATGTCGCTCGGCTCGTCCTTCGGCTCGGTGCTCAACACCAGCTCGATCGCCTCGGACAACGCGGCGCTGGCGGGCGTGATCGTGGTCACCTCGGCCGGCAACTCCGGCGACACCTTCTTCATCGGCGGCAGCCCGGGCGCCGCCTCGCGGGCGATCGCCACCGCGGCCTCGCTCGACGGCGGTGAGCTCGGGTTGTCGGTGCTGATCAATTCGCCGGGCTCGATCGCCGGCAGCTACCTCGGCGGCTCCGCGGCGTTCGGGCCGGCGCCGAGCGGGCAGACGGCGAACGCCGTGGTCGCCGTCGATCCCACGAATACGACGCCGACGCCGAGCTGCGGGGCGGACCCCAACGACGGCTGCTGCGCCCTCACCAACGCCGCCGCCATGGCGGGCAACATCTGCGTCGTCAACCGCGGCACCTGCACCTTCAAGACCAAGGCGCTGAACTGCCAGAACGCGGGCGCGATCGGCGTGATCATCGTCAACAACGCGCCCGGCTCGCCGCCGCCGGGGATAGCCGACGACCCGACGATCGTGACCCCGATCACCATCCCGACCGAGATGACGACGCTGGTGGACGGCACCTCGATCAGGACCACCGCCCTGTCGACCACGGTCAACGCCACGCTGAACAGCCAGCCCGGCGGCGACACCGTGGCGAGCTTCTCCTCGCGCGGGCCGCGCCGCATCTTCGGCTCCCCCCTGCGGCTGAAGCCGGACATCGCGGCCCCCGGCCTCAACATCACCTCCGTCCAGACCGGCCACACCTGCATGGTGGCGGCGGGTTGCACCGGCGCCTCCGACCCCACCGGGTTCCAGGCCGGCAACAAGCTCCTGATCATCTCCGGCACCTCGATGGCCAGCCCGCACATGGCCGGCATCATGGCCCTGCTGCGGCAGCTCCACCCCGACTGGTCGGTGGAGGAGCTGAAGGCCCTGGCGATGAACTACGCCATCCACGACACGACCCTGTTCCCGAACGCCACGCCGCCGAAGTTCGGGCCGTCGCGCATCGGCGCGGGCCGCGTCGACCCCGCCGGCTCGGCGGTGGGCAGCGTCATCGCCATGAACGCCGAGGACGCCGGCCTGGTCGCCGTCACCTTCGACCCCGAGGTGGTCGGCACGGTGACCCAGACCAAGAAGATCCGCGTGGTCAACAAGGGGACCACCTCGCAGACCTATGACCTGGCCTTCGCCACCCTCGTCGACTCCCCCGGCGTCTCCTTCTCCCTGCCGGGCGGCAATTCGGTGACGGTGGCGGCCGGCGACACCGTCGAGCTCGACGTCCAGATGTCGGCCGACTCCTCGCTGATGGACCACACGCGCGACGCCTCGCTCTTCCCGACCCAGGGGGTGCAGGTAAACTACGGCGACCAGCCGCGCAACTTCCTCACCGAGGAGGGGGCGTACCTCACCTTCAGCCAGAGCTCGACGCTGAAATTCCGGCTGCCGGTCTACATGGCGGAGAAGCCGTCGTCGATGATGTCCGGACCGGCCACCATCGTCACCGGCGGCGCCCCCACCGGCTCGACCACCATCCCGCTCTCCGGCATCGACGTCTGCTCCGGCACCCTGGCGGCGGGCCCGACCTGCACCGGCACCTTCCCCAATGACGTCGAGTCGCTGGTCTCCCCCTTCGAGCTGCAGGTGGTCTCGCCGCTCGATCCGGTGAATTCCACCGACTACGCCGACATCCACTACGCCGGCATCGCCTACCTCCAGGCCGGCGGCGCGCCCAGCCTCACCAACGACCTGGTGATGTTCGGCGTGGCGAGCTGGGGCAACTGGTCGACGCCCACCGACGTGGCCTACAACATCTGCATCGACAACAACAACGACGGCGTCTACGACCGCTCGATCATCAACACCAACCCGTCGATCTTCGTGTCCGGGGCGCAGCCCAACGACAACTTCGTCCGTGTGGTCCAGAACCTCAGCACGGGAGGCTTCTCCATCCTCGGCCTGGGCTCCTTCGTGAACCTGGTGTCGCCTTCGGTGATCGACACCGCCCTCCACCTGAACAACGTGATGGTCCTCGCCGCCACCCCGTCGCAGCTCGGCTACGCCTCCACGGCGGTGACCACGATTCGGTACAAGATCGTGACCTGCTTCGGCAGCAACCCGGGGTGCGCGCGGTCGACCACGGGCGACCACTGCACGCCGGCGCCCGGCACCTTCCTCGACCAGGCGGTGGGTCCCTACACCTGGAGCTGGGCCGCCCAGGGGCTCAACTTCGGCGGCGACTTCCTGGACGAGGACCTCAACGGCAACAGCCTGCCGGTGACCTGGAACACCGCCAACCTGACGGCCAACGGCTCGCTCGGCGCTCTGCTGCTGCACCACCACAACGCGTCCGGCCTGCGGGCGGAGGTCATCCCGCTCGACACCGCGCAACGGGCCGACCTCGGGCTCACCAAGACGGTCGACAACGCGGCGCCCGCCCTCGGCGCCAACGTCACCTTCACCATCACGGTGACCAATAACGGCCCGAACAACGCCACCGGTGTGGTGGTGAACGACTTCCTGCCGGACGGCCTGACCTACGTGTCGGACGACGGCGGCGGCGCCTACGTGCCGGGCACCGGCCTGTGGACGGTCGGCGCCCTCGCCAACGCCGCCTCGGCCACGCTGCACATCGTCGCCACGGTCTCCGACACCGGCGCGATCGACAACGTCGCCTCCATCGCGGCGTCGACGCCGCTCGACCCCAACGCGGCGAACGACACCGCCCAGTCCAACCTGCTGGCGCCGCGCTCGGCCGACCTCCACATGACGTTCGGCGCCAACGTGGCCACCGTCAATCCGGGCGGGTCGATCATCTACACCCTCACGGTCAAGAACCTGGGGCAGGATCCGGCCTACAGCGTCGACGTCCAGGAGGACTTCCCGGCGTTCCCGGCCCTCAACCCGGTCAGCTTCACCGCGTCGCAGGGGGTCTACAACCCGGCGACCGGCCACTGGGACCTCGCCAGCCTGGAGACCGGCAACACGGCGACCCTGAGCTTCACGGTCACCGCGCCCAATTTCGCCGGCAACCTGGTGAACAACGCCTCGACCGTCTCGTTGAAGGCGGCGAACCGGGCGGCGGACCCCAACCCCGCCGACAACTCGGCGTCGGTCACCGTGCAGGTGCTCTCGCCGGCCACGGTCTCCGCCACCAAGTCGGTGTCCGGCAGCTTCGTCGAGGGCGGCGCCATCACCTACACCGTCGTCCTCACGAACAGCGGCGCCTTCGACCAGCAGAACAACACGGGCCCCGAGCTCACGGACGTCCTCCCCTCGCAGCTCACCCTGGTCAGCGCCGCGGCGACGGCCGGCACGGCCACCGCCACCGTGGGGACCAACACGGTGACCTGGGACGGCGTCGTCCCGGCCGGCGGCTCGGTGACGGTCACCATCCACGCCACCGTCAAGACGGGCACCGCGCTGCAGACGGTCACCAACCAGGCGACCGTCAACTACGACGCGAACGGCGACGGCACCAACGAGGCGGCCGCCACGTCCGACAACCCGGCCACCCAGCCGGCCGGCGACGCGACCTCGTTCGTGGTCGTCTCGCCCGCCTCGATCGGCACCCACACCAAGACCGTCACCGGCTCCTTCCAGGAGGGCGGCACGGTGACCTACACCGTGACGATCTCGAACCCGGCTGCCACGGCGCAGCTCGACAACCCGGGGGACGAATTCACCGATGTCCTGCCGGTGAGCCTGACCCTGGTGAGCGCCACCGCCACCTCCGGCACGGCCGTGGCCAACGTGCCGACTCGGACCGTGCACTGGAACGGCTCCATCCCGGCCGCCGGCTCGGTGACGATCACCATCACGGCGATCATCAACACCGGCACCGCCGGCTCGACGATCTCCAACCAGGGCACCGTCTTCTTCGATGCCGACGGCAACGGCACCAACGAGTCGTCGATCCTCACCGACAATCCGGGGACGGCGGCGGCCAACGATCCGACCTCCTTCGCGGTGGCGTCGATCATCCAGGTGCCGACGCTCTCCGAGCTCGGCCTGGTGCTCCTCGCCCTCCTGCTGGCGAGCGGAGCGCTGGTGATGATGAGGCGGCGGCGGGCGTAAGCCCTTCCCGACCGCCGGCTTGACGAAGGGCGGGGAGCGATCCCCGCCCTTTTTGTTTGCCCTTTCGCCTCCCCTGGGGTATTCTTCTATGACATATTTGTGCGGTCCTCGTCCCAGGAGGAGATATGGCTATCCAGAAGAGGCTTCATCTCGTCGCTCTGATCCTGATCCTGATCCTGCTCTTGCCGGGTCCGCTGGCCGCGGCGGACCGCTGGCAACTGGCCGGCCCCGAGGGTGGGAGGATCCCCGCCCTGCTCCTCGACCCCTCCGATCCCCAGGTCCTGTACGCCGCGGCCGACTATGGCGGCGTCTTCAAGAGCCCGGGCTCCGGCGTGGCCTGGAGCCCGGTCAACGAAGGGCTCCGGGGTGCCGAGGTCCTCTCTCTGGCCGCCGATCCCGGCCACCCGGGGACGATCTACGCCGGGGACGACCACCATCGCATCTTCCGCAGCGACGACGGCGGAGCGCACTGGTCCGGCCATACCGTCGGGTTCAGCATGGGGCTCGTCACCGCCGCCCTCCTGGTGACCCCCGAGGCGGTCTATGCCGTCGTCTATGACTCGGACCGTCCCACCGTCTACAAGAGCATCGACCGGGGAGTGAGCTGGAGCTTTCTCGGCCTGAGCGGCGCGAGGACGCTCGCCCTCGATCCCGCCGACCCCCACCTCCTCTACGCCGGCACGTCCGGCTCCGGGGTGCTCCACAGCACGGACGGCGGCGCGAGCTGGACCGGCGCGGTGGAGGGCCTGCCGGACCAGGCCGCCGTGACCGCCCTGGCGACCCTTCCGGGGTTGGGACGGACGATCTATGCGGCGGTCGAGGGTGCTGGGGTCTACCGCAGCACGGACGGCGGGAGCCACTGGCAGCGGACGAGCCGCGGGCTCCTCCGCGCCGAGATCCTCAACCTGGCCGCCGGACCGGCTCCCTCCACGCTCTACGCCGTGGCGAAGCCGGGGCCGTCCTCCGGCCACGTCCTGTACCGGTCCACCGACGGGGGCACCCATTGGCAGCGGGCGGCTGGCCAGGGCCTCCCCCCGGATTTCCTGGCGCTGACCGCCGATCCCCGCGGGGGGGCGGTGTACGCGGGCAGCGGCCTCGGGAGCACCGGCGTCTTTCGGAGCCTCGACGGCGGCGCGACCTGGTCGGCCTTCAACCACGGTCTGCGGGCGGTCCCCGTCGACGTCCTGGCCGATCCCAAGCGACCGGGGATCGCCTATATCTCCTCCTCTTCCTCCGGGAGCCCTCTGCAGAAAACCCTGGACGGCGGCGCCTCCTGGAGGCCTCTTGGAGGTTTCGCGGGCATCCTCGATCTGCTCGCGATCGATCCCCAGCGTCCGGCGACCCTCTACCTTTCGAACGGATCTCTCCAGCGCAGCCGAAACGGCGGCCGGGCCTGGGAGGCTCTGGGACCCGGCACCTATTTTCTGGCGATCGATCCCAGCCAACCTTCCGTGCTGTACCGGTACGCCGGCGCGGGAATCGAGCGCAGCGCGGACGCCGGAGAGACCTGGGCCCCGGACTTCACCCTACCCTCCTGTGGTTCCTCGATCTCCCTGGCGGTCGACCCTTCCTCGGAGGTCTTCGTCGGGATGAGCTCGCCGTGTGACTCGGCGAGCCCGTTCCTCCTCTACAAACGCGGCCTGGACGGCTCCTGGAAGGCCGTGACCGGCCCTCCCATGACCTCGCTGCTCTCCACGGCCCGCTTGGCCGCCGACCCCCGGCAGCCTTCGACGCTCTACGTCTCGGTCATCGAGCATCCGTTGCAGCCGGTCCCCGGCGTCTTCGGCGAGGTCTTCCGGAGCACGGATGGCGGTGCCTCCTGGTCGCCCGTCCCCGGTCTCTCGAATGGGATCACCACCGCCCTCGCGTTTCCGGCGGGGGAGCCTGGAGCCGTCTACGCCGCCCGCTTTGGCGAGCTCACCTCGAACGTCTACCGGAGCGTCGATGGCGGGAAGACCTGGGCGATCGCCGGCGAAGGGATCGACGGCGAAGGGATCGACGGCGGCTTCGTCCTCTCGATGTCGGCCGGTGGGGGCAACCCCGCCACTATCTACGCCGTGACATACGGGGGGCTCTACAGCTTGACCCGCGGCACGCCCTGACGGCGGGAGGAGGGGAGACTACTCCCCCTCCTCCCGTTTCGCGCGCGGTCCCCGCCCCGCCTCCCGCAGGGCGTTGCGCAGCAGGAGCTCGATCTGCGCGTTGACGCTGCGCAGCTCGTCCTCGGCCCAGCGCCGGAGGGCCTCGTAGACCTCCGGGTCGAGCCGCAGGGGGTAATTCTTCCGCTCCGCCAAGGTCCCGCCTCAGTGATACAGGCTGCCGACGTTGACCACCGGCTGCGGATGGCCGCCGCCGCACAGCACCACCAGCAGGTTGCTGACCATGGCGGCCCGCCGCTCGGGGTCGAGCTCGACCACCCCCCTGGCGGAGAGCCCCGCCAGGGCGTGCTCGACCATGCCGACCGCCCCTTCGACGATCTTCGCCCGCGCCGCCACCACCGCGCTCGCCTGCTGGCGCTGCAGCATCGCCGACGCGATCTCCGGCGAGTAGGCGAGATGGCTGATGCGCGCCTCCAGCACCGCCACCCCGGCCTGCTCCAGCCGCTCCTGGATCTCCTTCGCCAGCCCCACCGACATCTCCGCCGTGTGCCCCGAGAGGTCCATCTCCCCCTCCTGGTCCGCCACGTAGGGGAAGCGGGTGGCGAGGTTGCGCAGCGCCGACTCGCTCTGTACCTGGACGAAGTTGATGTAGTCGTCGACGTTGAACAGCGCCTCGGCGGTGTCGACCACCTTCCACACCACCACGGCGGCGATCTCGATCGGGTTGCCCGCCTTGTCGTTGACCTTGAGCTTGCCGGTCTCGAAGTTGCGGGTGCGCATCGAGATCCCCTTCTTGCTGTAGAAGGGGTTGGCCCAGCGCAGCCCCGGCATGCGGGCCGTCCCCACGTAGTCGCCGAAGAGCTGCAACACCTTCGCCTGGTTGGGGTTGACCACGAACAGCCCGGCCTCGCCGAGGATGGCGCCCACCATCAGCAGGACCGAGGCGAGGAGCCCCAGCCCCAGCCCTGTGCGGACCGAGTAGATGAGGCCGGCGATCGAGCCCAGGAACAGCACCAGGAACAGCAGCAGCATGCCCAGCCCGGGTCTGCCGTTGAATTCCTTTTCGCGGATCATGATGAAGTCTCTCCCTTTCTTTGATGCCAGAGTGATATCACTCTGATGTCTACTACGCAAGGGAAGGGAGAAGGTTGCGGGCGCTGGCCGTCCGTCGCGCGTGACTCGCGGCTGAGCCGACCCGGCTCGTGACGTTTCCGACCCGGGGGTCGAAAGGGCCGACCCGATTCGTGACGGAGTGGCCCCGCGGGTCGCAATCGCCGACCCGGCTCGTGGCGCTTCCGACCCGGTCCGTGAGAGCTCCGACCCGCGGGGCGGCGCTCCCGACCCGATCTGTGGCGTTTGGGACCCGCGGGTCGTCGTCGCCACAGATCGGGTCGGAACCTTGGACCCGCGGGTCGGAAGCGTGGACCCGCGGGTCGGAAGAGTCGCGAACGTCTACGAGACTCTCACGTCCAGGATCGCCCCGGCCCGTTCGAGCGCCACCTGGCCCGCGGCCTCCAGGAGATCCGCCAGCGACTGGGGCGAGCGCAGCAGGCTCTCTCCGCAGCGGAGGCCGTCGAGCAGCCGCTCGTCGAAGAGCTCCAGGTGGCCGATCACCTCGCCCGACGGGGATTCCACGGCGAACCCGTCCGGCCCGGCATCCTTCCGGAGACGGAAGGCCGCATCCCGCCCGGTGCCGGGGAGGACCGCCGCCGCCACCAGGGCCAGCCAGCGCTCCCGGAACACCGCCGCCGGCCGGTGCCCGCGCTCGGGAGACTCGCCTTCACGGAACACCCCGAAGCCGCCGCCGGGAAGCGCGGTAACATACCACGGACCCGCCGCGTCCGCATCCCCCGCCGTGGGAGGCTCGTCCCGTTCGGCGATGCGGTGAAGGAATGAGGAAGAAAACGCGTTGTGGGAAGACGAAAGGCTAGAATGGTCGGAGCCACGCATGGGATGTATCCTCCTGTGCGCTGGTCAGGCTCGGACGTGAGGTTCCAGCTCACTCCGGGCCGTTTTCGCTCTGGGCCGGGGAAATATCCGGCCTGCGGAAACACGAGCTGCGACATGGATTCTAGGAAAACGGCGGGCGGAAGTCAAGCGAAATCGCTTGACTCGGAGCCGCGTTTTGCGTACTCTTTGGATGTCCCGTTCAGGGGCCGAAGACTTGGAGAGTGCTCAATGCTTTCAGAGATCTTACGTTTCGGTTCGACCTCCCTCTTCTTGCTTGTGGTTTCAGCCCTCCTGTTCCTGGTGCTGGCGCCGCGTCGACGGCAGAAGGCCTATCTCTCCAATGAGAGGGTACGCCGCTTTGTCGAGTACTTTGGGAACGTCAGCCTGGGTGATGAAGGCTCGGCTTCAGGGTACGAGTTGCCGGGCCACAGTCAGCGGAAGGCTACGAGTCAGGCCTGAGCCTTGTGGCAATCTTTTCTCTGGGGAGCGGCGGCGAGCTTTGCGGTCGAGGTTCTGCTCGCCTATAACACCTACCAGAAGGACGCTCCGACTCCAAGCCGCTACTTCAAGCCGGGCTTCTGGTTGGTTCGCGCCCTCGTCGCCACCATCGCCGGAGGATTGGTGGTGGCGCACCACATCGTGGACCAGCCTCTCCTTTCGATCCATATGGGTGTGGCCACACCCGCCATCATGGCCGGTCTCGCCGAGGAGATGCGGAGGGAAAACCGGGAGAAGGCGTAGGGGCCCGGCCCTTGGAGCTCCTCCAGCCGGTTGGCATCCCCGCCCACCTCTGCTATGCTTACCCGCCTTTGCGCACGGGGCGCTCGCTGTACGTCTGTCCCGCGCGACCGTTAAAGAGAGAACCTGGAGGCTTTTGAGATGCTGACGATTCGGCTGCGCCGCATGGGCGCCCGGAACAACCCCTTCTTCCGCGTCGTGGTGTCGGACTCGCGCAACACCCCGACCGCCGCCGCGGTGGAGGAGATCGGTCATTACGACCCGACCAAGCAGCCCGCGCAGGTGACGATCGACACCGTCCGCGCGGATTACTGGATCGGCCGCGGCGCCCAGGCGTCGCCCACGGTCAAGAAGCTGCTCAACCAGACCAAGAAGAAGAGCGCCTGACCCATGTCCGAGCTCGCCGACGATCTCAAGGAGCTGGCCCGTCTGCTGGTGGACCAGCCGGACCAGGTGGAGGTCCAGGAGATCCCGAGCCGGCGCGGGGGCGGCGTCCTGGAGCTCAAGGTCGCTCCCGACGACCTCGGCAAGGTGATCGGACGCCAGGGGCGGACCGCCCGGGCGATGCGCACGCTCCTGGAGACCCGCGAGGATCGGCGGGGGGTGCGCCATGAGCTCGAAATCCTCGAAGACTGACGGCGGTGCGGCGGTCCGCGAGGACCTGCCGGAGACCGTGGCCGTGGGCCGGGTCCTGCGCCCGCACGGCGTGCGCGGCGAGGTCGTCGTCGAGGTGCTCTCGGACGTCCCCGCCCGCTTCCAGAAGGGGAGCCGGGTCACGGGCGTTCGCGAGGGCGCGCCGCCGCTCCCCCTGACCGTGGCCGCGGGCCGGGTCCACAAGACCGGCGCCGTGGTCCGCTTCGAGGGGTATGACGACCGCGACCGCGCCGGGGAGCTGCGGGGGCTCGATCTGGAGATCCCCCGCTCGGAGGTGCCCAAGGCCCAGCGCGGCACCTACTACCAGTTCGAGCTGCTCGGCTGCCTCTGCCGCGATCACGGGGCTGAGCTGGGCCGGGTGGTCGAGGTGGTCGAGGACGGCGGCGGGGTGATGCTGATCGTGGAGGGGGAGGGGCGCCGGATTCCGGTGCCGTTCGTCAAGGAGCTCCTGAAGAAGGTGGACGTCGTCCGGGGCGTGATCGACGTGAAGCTACCCGAAGGGCTGTTGGAGACATGCGCGTCGACGTCCTGACGATCTTCCCGGAGCTGTTCGCGCCGTTCCTGGCGGCCAGCCTGATCGGCAAGGCGCGCGAGAAGGGGCTCCTGGAGGTGCGGGTCCACGACCTGCGCGACTTCACGGAGGACCGCCACCGCAGCGTCGACGACGAGCCGTACGGCGGCGGCGGCGGGATGGTGATGACGGCGCCGCCGTGGATCCGCGCCGTGCGCGCGGTCTCTGAGGAAGGCGGGGGACGGCAGCCCTGGCGGGTGCTCCTCTCGCCGCAGGGGGCCCGGCTCGACGACGCCAAGGTGCGCGAGCTGGCCGGGCGGGAAGATCTGGTCCTGATGTGCGGCCGCTACGAGGGGGTCGACGAGCGGGTGCTGGAGACGGTGGTCGACGAGGAGGTCTCGATCGGCGATTATCCGCGAGGGGCTGCTCGACCATCCCCACTACACGCGCCCGCCGGTGGTGGAGGGGCTGGCGGTCCCGGAGGTGCTGACCTCGGGGGACCACGCGGCGATCCGGCGCTGGCGGGACCGCGAGGCGCTGCGGGCGACGCTGGAGAAGCGGCCGGACCTGCTGGAACGGCCGGAGGTGGTCAGCCGGCTGACCCGGGAGCAGAGGCGCCTTTTGGAGGACAAATTGGAGGACAATCTGGAGGCTCTGCGCGGGGTCGGCGCCGGAAAAAGTTGAGGAATTGCGCCCGGCCGCTTGCGCGGTCCTGGCGAAATCGAAATAATGACGGCACTGTCCCATTGGGCCTGTCGTCGGGTACGAGGTGAGTCATGAACCAGTTGGATCAGGTCGAAAGTGTCTACGTGCGCCAGGGTGTGCCCGAATTCAAGCCGGGGGACACGGTCCGCGTCCACGTGCGCGTGGTCGAGGGTGACAAGCAGCGGATCCAGGTCTTCCAGGGGGTGGTGATCGCCCGCCGCGGCGGCGGCACCCGGGAGACCTTCACGGTGCGCAAGATGTCGGGCGCCGTCGGCGTGGAGCGGATCTTCCCGCTCAGCTCGCCGAACGTCGACAAGATCGAGGTGGTGCGCCGGGGCCGGGTCCGCCGGGCCAAGCTGTACTACCTGCGGAATCTGCGCGGCAAGGCGGCTCGCATCGACGAGCGCCGCGAAGACCAGGGCCGGTCGTAGACCGTCCCCGGGGCCGCCGCTGACCGGGAGATCCCGGAGGAGGCTGAGAAAGGAGTCGTGGTGACCAGGGCGGCGCAACCGGTCCAGCCGGCCCGGGCGATGATCGAGCTGTTCGTCGAGGCCTATCGCCTCCACCTGCTCCGCGGTCTCGAAGAGGGGCTGTCGCGGTGTGGCTACGGCCTGATCGCCGGGGTGGACGAGGTGGGCCGCGGCTCGCTCGCCGGCCCGGTGGTCGCCGCCGCGGTGGTGCTCGACGGCCGCTGCCTGGTGCCCGGGGTGGACGACAGCAAGTGTCTCACCCCTCCCGAGCGCGAGCGCGCGGCCGCGGCCATCCGCTCCCACGCGGTGGCCTTCGCGGTCGCCGCCATCTCGCCTGAGATCATCGACCGGATCAACATCCTCGAAGCCACCCGCCTCGCCATGGGTGAGGCGCTGTCGCGGCTGCGCCCCGCGCCCGACTGCGCGGTGATCGACGCCGTGCGGCTCACCGGCTTCCGCTTCCCCTGCATCTCCCTGGTGCGCGGCGACTGTTTCAGCTACGCGGTGGCCAGCGCGTCGATCCTCGCCAAGGTGGAGCGCGACCGGATGATGGTCGAGCTCGACCGCGAATACCCCCAGTACGGCTTCGCCGCGCACAAGGGCTACGGGGTGCCCGAGCACCTGGAGGCGCTGTCGGTCTACGGGCCGTCGCCCATCCACCGGCTGACCTA
>QHVW01000195.1 GCA_003223675.1 Acidobacteriota bacterium | reverse complement strand
CAGCTCGGCACGGGGCTCACCACCAGCTTCGCCTTCGAGGCCACGGCGCGCGGAGCGAGCGGCAAGGTCAAGGGCGCGGCCCGCGTCGACGTCCGCTACGACCTGTGGGACGAGGTCTACATTGTGACGCGCATCGACGCCTCCGGCCACGCCGCGCGGGTGACTCTCCCCTCCTTCGAGCGGCTCGCCGAGTGGTGGCGCGACGCCCGGCTGGTGCTGATCCGCGGGCCCGCGGCGGGGGTCGAGACCGTCGACGTGCGGCTCAAGGTGATCCCCTTCTCCCAGGCCGAGCAGCTCGACACCCAGCGCTGGTTCTCGCAGGCGCTCTCCGCCGAGAAGTCCGGCAGCGCCGGCGCGGTCTCCGATGCCGTCGAGGATCAGCCCGAGTCGTTCAGCCAGGTGATCAACCTGTTGATGGCCACCTCGATCGGCCGCCCCTCCCTGCTCGAATACGCCTGGAAGCTGGCCGTACCTCAGGGGAAGAAGCGATGAATCTCCGCTCCGCCGTCGTCACTCTCTGCGGCATGCTGCTCGCCGCCGCCGCGGTGCTCTGGCTCTTCGACCGCGAGATCTCCGGGCCCTGGTTCCGCCTGGGCGTGCAGCCGGAGATCACCTCCGAGCTCGAGCGCTCGATGACGGATCAGAAGGCTCTCGCACGCTTCGACCCCCAGCACCGCGACCTCTACCACGCCCGCTTCGAGGCCACCGAGGCCCTGCTCAACCACTTCCGCATCCTGGAGCACAACCGGACGGGGATCCGCCGGCGGTGGGAGATGATCCTGCTCGCCGCCGTGCTCGCCGTGCTGGCCGTGGCCGGCGGTCTCCACCTGCTGCGCCAGGGGCGGCTCGACGCCCGTCTGGAGCGGCTGCGCCTCGCCCTGATCGCCCTCTCGGACGGCCAGGAGGACCTGGAGATCGGGGACCGCAGGCGGGACGTGATCGGCCGCATCGCCGGCATGATCGAGGACACCTCGCGCGCCATGGCCCGCGACCGCAAACGGCTGTCCTATCTCAAGAACCTCTCCGGCTGGCAGGAGACCGCCCGCCGCCACGCCCACGAGATCCGCACGCCACTCACCGCCGCCCGCCTGGAGCTGACGCGCCTGGAGCGCCTGCTCGACTCCGAGGAGCCCCGGCAGGTGGCCCGCAGCGTGGGCGAGGAGCTCGAGCGGCTCGGCCGCTTCACCCAGCAGTTCACCTCCTTCGCCCGCCTCCCCCAGCCCCGCCCCCAGGTGCACGACCTCGGGCGCGTGGTGGAGGAATTCGTCACCACCTTCGCCGCCGCCTGGCCCGATCTGGACCTCCGTTTCGAGACGCCGGACCAGCCCCTGCCCGCCGCCCTCGACCGCGACATGCTCCGGCAGGTGCTGGTGAACCTCTGCGACAACAGCTCGCTGGCCATCCGCGCCGCCGGCGAGGAGCGCGGCACGGTGACCCTGCGGGCCGGCGAGGCGGGGTCCGGCAGCGTCTATCTGGACGTGGCCGACGACGGCCCCGGCATCGCGCCCGAGATCCGCTCGCGCGTCTTCGAGCCCTACGCCACCACCCGCCGCGTGGGCGAGGGCATGGGCCTGGGGCTCGCCATCTGCAAGAAGATCCTGCTCGATCACGGTGGGGACCTGGAGCTGCGGTCGAGCTCCGGCGCGGGCACCACCTTCCGACTCACCTTCCCCCGCCGCGTGGAGGACGCCGCCGCATGAGCCGCCTTCTGATAGTCGAGGATGACGAAAAGATCCGCGCCAGCCTGCTCCTCCAGCTTCGCGAGGAGGGGTACGCCCCCCAGGCCCTCGCCTCGGCCGAGGAGGCCTCCAACCATCTGGAGGACCCGCGCTGCACCCTCCCCGACCTCCTGCTCCTCGACGTCCGCCTGCGCGGCATGAGCGGGGTCGACCTCGTCCGCCGTCTGGCCGCCGCCAAGCGCTTCCCGCCCACGATCATCATCTCGGGCGAGGCGTCGATCAGCGAGACCGTCGAGGCCCTGCGGCTGGGCGTGCACGATTTCATCGAGAAGCCGTTCAGCCGCGAACGCCTTCTCCAGGCGATCCGCAACACCCTGGAGCATCACGCCCTCAAGCGCGAGGTCGCCTCGCTCAAGGCCGACCTGCGGGGGGAATCCGAGATCCTGGGCGTCTCGCCCGCCATCGAGCAGCTGCGGCGCAAGATCGCCCGCGCCGCGGCCACCGACGCCCGCATCCTGATCGTGGGCGCGAGCGGCACCGGCAAGGAGCTGGTGGCGGGCGGCCTGCACCAGCAGAGCGCGCGCAGCCCGAAGCCGTTCATCAAGATCAACTGCGCGGCGATCCCCCATCATCTGGTGGAGGACGAGCTGTTCGGCCACGTGAAAGGGGCGTTCACCGACGCCAAGTACGCCAAGCCCGGCCTCTTCGAGGAGGCGGACGGCGGCACCCTGTTCCTCGACGAGATCGGGGACATGGACCTCACCGTGCAGTCCCGTCTGCTGCGCGTGCTGGAGGACGGCCTGGTGCGCAGGGTGGGCGAGACGCGCGACCGGCAGGTGGACGTGCGGGTGCTCACCGCCACCCACCGCAACCTGGAGGAGGAGGTGAAGGCCGGCCGTTTCCGCGAGGACCTCTACTTCCGGCTGGCCCACCTGCCCATCGCGGTCCCCTCGCTGCGCGAGCGGCGGGAGGACATCCCGCTCCTCTTCGGCCATTTCCTCGACCGCTTCTCCCGCCAGCACCGCGTGCGCCCGCGGCAGGCGGACCCGGACCTCTTTCCCTATCTGGAGCGCTACGCCTGGCCGGGCAACGTGCGCGAGCTGCGGAACCTCTGCGAGCGTCTGGTGGTCTTCGGGGCCGATCCCCTCACCCCGGACCAGCTCCCCTCCTCCTTCTTCGAGCCCGCGCGGGTGCCCGAGACCGGCCTCCTCCTCTCCCCCGCCACGCTGCCGATCGTGCCGCTCAAGGACTTCAAGGCCCAGTGCGAGCGCGAGTACATCGAGAGCGTCCTCCACCGCACCCGCTGGAACTTCACCGCCGCCGCCAAGGTGCTCGACGTGCAGCGCACCTACCTGCACCAGAAGGTGAAGGTGCTGGGCATCCGGCGGCCGGGGGTGGGCGGGGAGGAGGAATTGGAGGCGGTGGGCGCGGGGTAGGGGGAACACGGACAGGCACGGACGAGCACGGACAAACACGGACTTTCACGGACTGTCCGTGAAGGTCCGTGCTCGTCCGTGTTCGTCCGTGCCTGTCCGTGTTCTTCCCCAAAAAGCGCATTCTCCCTTGAGCCCCCGCCCGCGGATCTCCCGCCCGCCGGAGAGGCCCCAAGGCAGGTGAGCACCATGCGCCCTCTTCATCGGAATCTCTTCGCCGCCGCGCTCGCGCTGGCCGCCACCGCTCCCCTTTTCGCCGACTGGTCGCCCGTGGGCGGCCCGGTGCAGCCGATCGTCACGCTGCAGCTCGCTCCCAGCCGGCCCGAGCTCCTCTATGCCCGCACCCCCACCTCGGAAGACGTCGCGTTCCGGGGGTTCTACCTCTGGCGCAGCGAGGACGCGGGCGCCACCTGGCGCACCGGGGAGGCCGGCCTCGAGGTCCCGATCAGCGCGCTCGCCATCGATCCTGAAAACCCGCGGGTGATCTGGGCCTGGGCCGCCGAGGGCTCGCTCTGGCGCAGCCCCGACGCCGGCGGCACGTGGGCTCTGCGTGCCACCTTCCCCGCCCCGATCGAGCTCCAGATCGTCCAGCTCCTGGTCGATCCTCATGATCCCAATACCCTCTATCGCGTCGAGATCGACATCGAGTCCTCCAAGCCGGTCGTCGCCGTTTCGCGAGACGGCGGCACGACGTTCCGGAAAGGCGCCCTCCTGCCGGACCTCGCGAACGGCGCCAGGCCGGTGCTCGTCCACCCGGACCGCGACGAGCTCCTTGCCTTCACCGCCACCAAGGGAGTCCTCGCCAGCACGGACGGCGGGCAGAGCTGGCACCCCCGCGGCCAGCTCCTCCACAGCTCGTTGAGCCACGGCATCCGGGCACCTTCGGCTCCCGACACCCTGTACGCCGTCCCCTCCTCCGGCAACAGAAACCAGTGCGTGGCGCGCAGCAACGACGATGGCGCGCGCTGGCGGCTCCTCCCCTATCCGCCGCGCCTCCCCTCCGCCAGCGCCTTCTGCTACGACGTCGCGGTCGATCCGCGGAACGCGTTGCACGTCTGGGTGACCGCCCAGGTCCTCCTGTCCAACCAGTACCAAACCTGGCTCGTCGAATCGAGGAACGGCGGCGCGACCTGGTCGAATCCGGTCACCGTGCCCGACCCCGGCATCATCGCGGCTGGAGGAGAGCGGCTCTACACCGGCGACGAAGGGGGCTTCTCCCTCTTCACCAGCGCCGACGGCGGACGCACCTGGACGCCGGCCGATCGCGGCATCATTGCCGGCGACCTGCGTGACGGCCTGGTCGCGCAGCGTCTCCCGGGAGGCGGCCCCGGCCGGCGGGTGGTGGCGCTGAATACACCGCTCGGCGGCACGCCGGACGACCTCTATCGCAGCGATGGAGGGCAGAGCTGGGTGAAGGTCCCGCTTCAGCCGATCACGATCGCCGGTGCCGGCGGCTCGATCGTCCTGGGAGGTGACGGCAGCGGGGTTATGCGGAGCCGCGACGGCGGAACGAGTTGGACGGCCGTCCCTGCATCTCCCCAGGGGGTACAGACGTTCCTGTCCGACCCGGTCCAACCGCAATATCCGGCCCTCCTGGCCTTCGAGCCGAACGACGCCTACGGCAACCTGGCCCTCTGGACGAGCGACGCCGCGGGAGCGACCTGGCACCGCTCCAGCGATGGGCTGCCGATCCCTTGCAGCCACATCGCCTCGGTCGACGTCTGCCCCGCGTTTCCCGCCTACGCGGCCGACCCCTTCAACCCGAGCCGGCGATGGATCTCAAACTACGAAGCCTACCCGCTGTCGCCGAGGATCTTCGTCACGGAAGACGCCGGGGCGACCTGGCACCTGGCGACCGGCGACCTCCGCTTGACCCTCGCGCTCGCGGCCGATCCCCAGGCCCCGGGGCGCCTCCTGGCCGGCACGGACGGCGGGCTCTTCGTAAGCAAGGATGGCGGCGTGAGTTGGAGCTCCCTCGGCGATTTGCCGGACGGCGCGGTGATCCGCCAATTCGCCTGGGACCCGCTCTCCGCCTCCTGGTACGCCGCCACAGTCGCCCACGGGATCTACCGCAGCCTCGACGGCGGAGCCCACTGGACGCTCCTGGCCGGCGCGCCGGACCACGACAACCCGACGATCGCGGTCGATCCGCGCCGCCCCACCGCCCTCCTCGCCGCCTTCGCGGGGCAGGGGTTGTGGCGCTGGACGCCGTAGGAGAGGTTGCGCCAGACGGTCACTTCTGCGGTATCATAGCGATCTGGGGTTCTTTCTCACGGAACGACGGACGCGGGGATCGTCCCGTCCCTCGAAGGGACACGAGCGCCCTCTTTTGGGCCGGAAGCGCCCTCTTTTGGGCTGTGAGCGCCCTCTTTGGGGCCGTGCGCGCCCCCAAAAGGGCCGGTCCTGTCCCCGAGAGGGATGGTGCTCCCCTTTTTTGGGGAGGTCGCGCCCTCTTTGGGGGCGGCTCTGTCCCCGAGGGGTACGGTACGCCCCTCAAAAGGGCGCGACCTCCCCTCTTTGGGGACGGTCCCGCCCTCCAGGGGATGCAACCGGCCCCAAAGAGGGCGCGAGCAAAAAATTCGAGGGCCCACAGCGCCCCCTGCTCCGTCAATGCAAAAAATTCGAGGGCGCATCCGGCCCTCTCGAGGGCCCTGCCCGCGAAGTCTTGGGCCCACAGCGCCCCCTCGTCCGTCAACGCGGCCCTTTCGAGGGCGCACGCGCGCACCTGATGGGTCAGAACGGGAACCTGGAGGGCGGGAGCGGCCCTCTCAGTCCGAACAAGCCCACAGGGAGTTAGACACTCGTAATGTAAGAGCGTCAAAGGCAAAGAACTATGAAGAAGCCTACCCGTAACCCACAGCAGACCGAGCTAGAAATCCCGGGCGGGCGAGGTCGCTTAACTGAACAGCATTGGGGCTAATCCCTGTCGCCCTTACGGGCTGGCTCAATCATTGCGAGACTCCCTGCCACAGGAACCGCGATTAAACGGCAACCGGCATGAGCCGAAAAACCTTGGCCAGTTGCCCCGCCTTCTCGACCTTGCCCGCCCGCAGAGCCTTCCTAACAGCGTCCAGTTTCTCAACGTCCTCAAGAGACAGGTAAGGAGCCCACCCCTCCTTGTCCTCAATCAGCTCGACCTCGACTTCGGCGACGTACTGACCCTCTCGCACGAGCTTGATCTGTCGACGGGTAGTCATGGCTTCCTCTTTGTAAAATCAGCGTTCCAACGTTGGACGTCGGGCCGGTAAGCGGTAATCAGAACCGCAGGAGTGGATGCCCGCCTTGGGATTCCCCAAACCGCATGGAGCGGCTGGCCGTCGCTATCTCTCTGCAGGACGAGAACACACGGCCCTTTGAGGTAGTCTGGATAGTCTTCAAGGATTTTGGCATCCTCCACCCCGGCAATCACGTCCGTCGCCAGAATACCATCCGCCGCCAATTCTTCGTAGCCGTGGTTCGAGATCCGGACCTCCCGCCGACGGACCAGCTCTTGAATTGACCGGAACGTCTCGCTCATCGAGACGTCACCCCATACCCCGCCCCCCGCAACACCCTCCCCGGCAACGCCCCGGTCATTTTACCGCCATCGATCACCGGCACACCATTCACCAGCACGTACTCCATCCCCTCGGAGAGCTGGTTCGGGCTCTCGAAGGTGGCGCGGTCGTGGATGGTCGCGGGGTCGAAGATCACGACGTCGGCCCACATTCCCTGCTTGAGGACGCCGCGGTCGGTGAGGCGCAGGCGCTGGGCCGGGAGGGCCGTGAATTTGCGGATGGCCTCGGGGAGGGTGAGCTGGTGGTCCTCGCGGACGTACTTCCTCAGGATGCGCGGGAAGGTGCCATAGGCCCGCGGATGCGGATGCTCCTTGCCCAACGGCCCCTCGGTCGACGTCCCCTGGGAGTCGTTGCAGATCGAGACCCACGGCTGCTTCAGGGCCAGCAGCACGTCCGGCTCCGACATGCCGAAGACCGCCACCTCGGTGTAGCCGCGGTCCTCGATCAGGAGGTCGAAGAGGGTCTCGATGGGGTCCTTGCCGCGGGTCTTCGCCACCTCGGCCAGGGTCTTGCCCTGGAGCGGCACGAGGGCGGGATTCTGGAAGACGGAGAGCAGGATCGCCTCCGGGCCGGGGATCTCCTGCCATTCGTTGTCCCACTGGACGGGCTCGGGCGATTCCATCTCCTTGCGGATGCGCGCGCGCGTGACCGGGTCCTGGAGCCGCGCGATCAGCTTGTCGTCGCCCCCCTCGTGCGCCCACGGCGGGACGAAGGCCGAGAAGGAGTTGAACCACGCCGGGTAGGCATAGGTGTCGGCGGTGATGTCCACCCCCTGCCGCCGCGCCTCGTCGATCTTGGCGACGATCTCCGGCATGCGACCCCAGTTGCGCTTGCCGGCCGCCTTCAGGTGCCAGATCTCCACCGGCGTGTGGGCCTCGCGGGCGATGCGGATCGCCTCGTCGATGGCCGCCATCTCGGCCTCGCTCTCGCTGCGCATGTGGGTGGCGTAGATGCCGCCGTGGCGCGCGCTCTCGGCCGCCAGGGCGATCAGCTCCTCGGTGGAGGCGTAGGGGGCGGGCGCGTACTGGAGCGAGGTCGAGAGCCCCACCGCGCCGTCCTGCATGGCCTCGCGCACCAGGCCCTTCATGCGCTCCAGCTCCGCGGGCGTGGGCGCGCGGTTCTCCTGGCCGATCACCACCCGCCGCACCTGGGTGGCGCCGACGTAGGTGGCGAGGTTGATCCCCATCCCCTGTTTTTCGAGGCGCGCGAAGTACTGGCCCAGGGTGCGCCAGTCCGGCTTGATCCCCATGTGCTCATAGCCGAGCTTGTCTTCCATCACGATCGTGTCGGTGAGCGGCGCGATCGATCCCCCCTCGCCGGTGATCTCGGTGGTGATCCCCTGATAGATCTTGGACGGCAGGCGCGGCTCCACCAGGATCGTCAGCTCCGACTGCCCCAGCATGTCGATGAACCCCGGGGCCACGACCTTCCCCTGGACGTCGATCCGCCGTTTCGCCCGCGCCCCCGCGAGGTTGCCGATCGCCGCGATGCGCCCACCGCGGATGCCGACGTCCCCCGAGTACCAGGGGGAGCCGGTGCCGTCGACGATGTGGCCGTGGGTGAGGATGAGGTCGAAGGAGGGCTCGGCGGCGAGGGCCGCGAGGGGGAGGAGGAGAAGGGCGAAAATAAAGGCTCGAAATCTCATGAAAATGGTGTCTCCTTGGGGGTGAATCATCCGACGGATCCGTCCGATCCGACGGATCGGTCGGATCTCTCCGGACCCTCTACCCCGGCTGCTGCCAGAGCTTCACCCCGCCCAGCAGCCCGGCGACGTTCTCGATGACCTTGGCGTTCTCCGCCAGCTTGAAGTCGATCTCCTTCGCGTTGCCGCCGCCGATGTAGAGGACGCGGTAGTTGAAGATCGGCGCGAGCTGATGGATCACTTTCTTGACCCGGCGGTTCCAGCGCTTCTTGCCGACTTTGTGCAGGGCCGCGTTGCTCACCAGCTCTTCGTAGGTCTTGCTCTTGCGGAAGGGGTGATGGGCCATCTCGATGTTCGGCACGTAGTGGCCGTCGACGTAGAGCGCGAAGCCCATGCCGGTGCCGAGGGTGAGGACGAGCTCGGTGCCGGCGCCCTCGATCACCGCCAGCCCCTGGACTCCGGCGTCGTTGGCGACGCGGACAGGCCGGCCGGTCAGCTTCTCCAGGGCCTTGCCGAGATCGAACCCCTCCCAGGCGGGATCGAGGTTCGGCGCCGTCAGCGCGCGCCCCTTGACCACCACGCCGGGGAAGCCGGCGGCCACCCGGTCGAAGTGGGGCATCTGGGCCACGATCTCCTTGACGACCGCGAGCACGGCCTTGGGTGTGGCCGGATGTGGCGTCTCGATGCGTACCCGTTCGCTGATTTCGCGGTCCGCCGCGTCGGCGGTGAATCCCTTGATACCGGTGCCGCCAATGTCGAGGCAAAAGGTGATCAACCCCGTCTTCTTCATCCCGGCTCCCTCCAGAAGTGGACGTCGCCGGGATTATGTCATCAGGAAAGGCGTATCAGCAGAGGCCCAGGCCTCCAGGTTGGACTCGAGGCCTGGGCGAGGGCTCCTACTGGAAGCCGCAGGTGGCGCTGACCACGTTGTAGTTGCAGTCGAGCTGGGCGGTGCCGACGAGGACGATGAACAGCGGGCAGACCTCGTTGGGATTGCAACGCGGGGCGCCGAAGACGTTGACGTTGATCCCCGTGCCGGGGCAGTCGCAGGTGACGTCGAAGGAGATGTCGAAGCTCTGGCGGGCCTGAGCGATGCACGAGTTGAGAGCTCCCTCGACGGCCCCCTGGGCCTGGCCGGTGTTGCAGGTGGGCCCTTGGGCGAAGGCGGCCACGGCGGAGAGGACGAGCAGGAGCGCGGCGATGAGGCAGATCTTCTTGGTCATGAGGGTCCTCCTTTGAAAAGCCGGTCGGGATGACCGGGAGATGGGACCGTCTGCTACCTGGGGCGGCGTTGGCGGGGGCCGCCCCTCGGGTCCTGGAACCATCATACGCCTTTCAGCGCAGCTTCTCCTCCAGCTTGCCGTCCGCCCCCAGCGCCGCCGCGTAGCCGCCCTTGGCGAGCCAGTCCTTCGCCGCCGCGTCCCCCTTGAGGTAGGCGTCCCAGAAGGCGGTCGTCCCCTGGAGGATGAGGCTGTGGAAGACGGGGTCCTTCGGCCGCTCGGTCTGGAAAAGGCGGCCGGAGAAGATCATGTGGTCTCCCCCCTGGAAGGTCACCAGGTACTGGTCGACGCCCTGGATGTGGTCGTAGGCGACGCGCCGCTCGGCCGCCTTGGTCTCGCCGACCGGGCTGTCGTCCTCGGTGCCGGTCATGTGGAGGATGGGGATGTGGACGTCGCGGTAGACGCGGTCGTAGTCCTTCTGGCGGGGGACCGGCGTGCTCATCGCGATGGCCGCCTTGAAGCGCGGCTCGGCGAAGGTGCCCCCTTGGCCCGCCACGGCCATCGTCGTCCAGGAGCCGAAGGAGTGGCCGGCCATGCCGATGCGCGTGAGGTCGAGCCGGTGGGAGAGCCGCGAGCCGCCCTGATTCAATTTCTCCAACTGGTCGAGGACGAAGCGCACGTCGAGGGGCCGCGCCACGGCGTTGCGGGGATCGCCGGCGGCCTCCTTCAGGTTCTTGAGCAGCCGTCCCCCCTTGGTGAGCGCGGTGGTGTCGCTCCCCAGGTGCTCGACGTGGACGGAGACGTACCCCCAGCTCGCCCAGTGGCGGCCGAGATACTCATATCCGTTCCGCGAGCCGCCCAGGCCGTGGGAGAAGACGATCACCGGGAACGGGCCCGCGCCGGTGGCCGGAGCGTAGATCTTCACCGGCACCGGACGGCTCCGGGAGGCGTCGTGCCAGTC
>QHVW01000291.1 GCA_003223675.1 Acidobacteriota bacterium | reverse complement strand
CCCAAGTGCGCCAACCTCGTGCTGGGCATCGCCTGCGGGGAGGCGCGGATCGGGGTGGACGTCCACGTCCACCGGGTCACCAACCGCTGGGGCTACGTGGCGGAGCCCACGCCGGAGAAGACCATGGCGGCCCTGGAGGCGAAGCTCCCCAAGCGCTACTGGGTGGAGATCAACCGCCTGCTGGTCCCCTTCGGCAAGCACGTCTGCACGGGCGTGCGTCCGAAGTGCTCGACCTGTCCGGTGCTCGACATGTGCCGGCAGGTGGGGGTGGGGGAGCACCGGTGAGAGGGGCATCGGCTGATGCGGCTCTGAGCTCGCGCCGCCGAGAACGATTCTTGCATATGCTCTCTTGTCTATAGTTGGGTCGGCCGCTGCTCGGCCGTAGTCCCTCGAACTTGGAGACCTGCCATGACTCCACGAAGTGCTCTCATGGTCTCCGCGCTGCTCCTCCTCCTCCCCTGGACCGCCCGCGCGCAGACCACCTCCACCCTGGCCGCCGAGACCGGCGACAACACGAGCGTCGGCACCTTTCCCCAGCACGACAATGGCAACGTCGCCGCCGGGAATGTCAGCAAGCTCGACCTTCACTCGCTCCTTTACCCCGGCGCGACGACCCGGATCTACGCCCACGTCATGCCCTGGTTCTGTACGCCGGGCTCGGCCAACTGCACCTGCTCGACCGATGCCAATGGCGTCACCCGCTGCAACAGCAGCAGCCACATCCTGACCGGCTACAACTCGAACGACGCCACACAGGTCAAGAAGCAGGTCGACGACATGATCTCGCGCGGGATCCAGGGCGTCATCATCCCTTGGTACGGCGCGACCAAGCCGATCCAGAGCGGCGCCACCTCGAAGCTCCTGCAGGAAGCCGCGTCGAGGAGCCCGCTTTTCGAATTCGCGATCATGGAGACGACCGGTTCCGGCTGTAGCGGAAACACCCAATGCGTGATCAACGACATGGTCTACTTCGCCAACAACTTCTACAACTCGCCAGCTTACATGCGCCGCAGCGGCCGGCCGGTGGTTTTCTTCTTCAGCGGCCTCGGCACTATCGACTGGAACCAGGTGCGCACGAGCGCGCCCGGCAATCCGCTCTTCATTTTCGAGGACGGCTTCACCCATGCCCAGACCGACGGCGCCTTCGCCTGGGACCATCCGGCCCAGACGGTGCCGCAGAACCTCGACTACTTCTACGGCCAGGCGCAGAGCCACCGTAGCGAGATCCCGGTCGGCGCCGGCTACAAGGGCTTCGACGACCGCTACGCGACTTGGGGGAGCAATCGCTTCCTGGACCAGGCGTGCGGGCAGACCTGGCTCGAGTCGTTCGCCGTCGCCGGCAGCTACTGGAGCTCGAGCGACCAGCTCGCGAATCTCCAACTCGTCACCTGGAACGACTATGACGAGGGGACCGAAGTGGAGAGCGGGATCGACAACTGCCTGTCGATCTCGGCGTCGCTCGGCGCCGACGGCAAGACCCTCTCCTGGAGCCTCTCCGGCAGCGGCCAGGAGAGCACGGTCGACCGCTACCGCATCTGGAGCACGCCGGCGTCCGACGGGCAGAACCTCACCCTGCGGGCCGAGGTGACCGCCGGCGGCGCGCACTCCTACGACCTCTCGACGCTCCCCTTGAGCGCCGGCTCGTACACGATCTACGTCCAGGCGCTCGGCAAGCCGACGATCCTCAACCACATGGCGAACGGCGTGAGCTATACCGCGGTCGGCGGTCCGACCGGCTGCGCGGCGTCCAACGTCGACGACGCCGCCGGCTGGCAGAGCTGCACCAGCACTGCCTGCTGCGGCGGCGGGGGCGGCGCGACGACCGCGCTGACCGCCGACCCGTCGAAGTCTCAGAACGGCAGCGGCGTCTCGGCGCGCTTCGATCTCGGCGGCTCGACGGCGTACTCGAACGCCCGCTGGTGGAATCAGGTCGCGACGACCTGCGCGGCCTTCCACTTCACGCTCGACTTCTGGGCCTACGTCACGGCGCCCTCCGCGCCCCAAGGTTTCGAATTCGACTTCGACCAGGTCGTCGGCGGGCAGAGGTACAAATTCAGCCACCAGTGCGACTTCAAGGACAGCGGCCTCTGGCGGGTGTGGGCGAACGGCGGCTGGACCGCGACCAGCCACGCCTGCGTACCGTTCACGGCCAACAGTTGGAACCACTTCGTCTTCCACGGCGAACGCACCCTCGACGGGCGCGTGCACTACCAGGACATGGTGATCAACAACGTGACCTACACCTTCGACCTGTACGCGACGCCGACCGCGGCGGGCTCCGACAGCGTCACCGTGTACATCCAGCTCGACGGGAACAGCCAGCAGACCCCCTACTCGCTCTGGATCGACAAGCTGAGCCTGACGTCCCAGTGACATAAACCTCCCGGGCAGGCGGCGCGACCGCCTGCCCATCTCTCGGGCCCTCTGATAGACTCTTCCCGTCCTGAGAACCCGTCATCCCGTGACTTTCCTCGAAATCCGTGCTGCGCGAGATCCACGTCCGTAACCTGGCCGTCCTGGCCGAAGCCGCCGTCGAGCTCGGGGCGGGGTTCAACGTCCTGTCGGGCGAGACCGGGGCCGGCAAGTCGATCGTCGTCGACTCGCTGTCGCTGCTCGCGGGGGCCAGGGCCAGCACGGAGATGGTGCGCACGGGGGCGGAGGCGCTCACCGTCTCCGGGGTGTTCGAGCCCGAGGGGGAGGGGTGGCGGGCGGTGCTGGAGGAGGCGGGGCTGGAGGCCGAGGGGGATGAGGTGCTGGTGCGGCGCGAGATCGGCCGCAGCGGGCGCAACCGGGTCTTCGTCAACGACCAGCCGACCACCCTGCGCCTGCTCTCGGACCTCGCCCCCTATCTCCTGCGCATCCACGGCCAGCGCGACGAGCTGGGGCTGATCGAGCCCGACCTCCAGCGGGCCATGCTCGACCGCAGCGGCGGTCCGGACGCCCAGCCGCTCCTCGACCGGGTGGCCGCGGCCTGCGAGCAGCACGCGCGGCTGGCCGAGCGGCTGGAGCGCCTGTCGGGGGATGACCGCGTGCGCCGCGAGCGGATCGACCTCCTCCGCTTCCAGGCCTCGGAGATCGACGCCGCCAAGCTGCGCGCGGGCGAGGAGGTGGAGCTCAAGGCCGAGCGGGACGTCCTGCGCAACGCCGAGGCCATCACCCGCGCCCTCGGCACCGCCTTCTCCCTCCTCTTCGAGGACGAGGGGGCCGCCGTCGAGCGGGTCGGCAAGGCGGGCTCGCTGCTGGCCGAGGTCGAGGCCTGGGAGCCGCAGGCGGCGGCCTGGGGGGCGGAGCTGGAGGAGGCGCGCATCCGGTTGACCGAGACCGCCCGCTCGCTCCAGCACCGGCTCGACGGCCTGGAGGCCGATCCCGCCCGGCTGGATTTCGTCGAAGAGCGGCTGGCCGTCATCGAGCGCCTCTGCCGCAAGCATGGGGGGGATTCCGGGGCCGTGCTCGCCCGCCGGG
>QHVW01000194.1 GCA_003223675.1 Acidobacteriota bacterium | reverse complement strand
GAAGATCCCGCCGCCGAACAGGCTGGCGAACAGGATCTTCGTCCGGTGGGGATCGATCGCCAGGGCCAGGATCTCGGAGCGTCCGAGCCCGAAGGTCCGGAACGGCGACCAGGTCACGCCGCCGTCGGTGCTCTTGGCGACGCCGTAGGACCCGCTCCCCAGATAGACGGTGGCCGCCCGCTGAGGATCGACCGCGATCACGGCGGTGGCGAGCTCGCCGGGGACCAGCGTCGCCTGCTCCGGCCAACTCCAGGTGGCGCCGCCGTCCAGGCTGCGGAAGATCCCTTCCTGAGCGAAGCCGGTGGCGTAGACCACGCTGGGATTCGACGGCGCCACGGCCAGAATCCGCGCGTCGTGCCCGTCCGGACCGAGCAGGGTCCAGCGGGGCGAGGCGGCGAAACCAGGAAAAGCGAGCAGGCAGAGCAGGATCGGTACGGCACGCTGCGCGGAAACCTGCATGGCGGGCTCCTTCCTCAGAGCTTCATTCTGCTCTTTTGTACGGAAGGAGAGCGGGGACCATCTAGGGAGGGCAAAAAAGGACCCAAGGGACATAAAGGACCCAAAGGACAGAGAAGCCAGCGCCCTTCAGTCCTTTGGGTCTTTTGGGTCCTTGATCCTCAGAACGGAATATCGTCCTCTTCCGGCTCGCCCCCGTAACCCCCCTCGTCGTAGGAGGCGCCGCCGCCGGCGGCGGCCGGCTGGGAGGGCGCGGCGCCGTAGCCGCCGCCGGCCCCCGCGGGCTCGAACTCGCCGCCGCGCTGGCTGAGCATCTGGAAATTCTCGCAGATCACCTCGGTCTTGTAGCGCTTCTCGCCGGTGTTGCGGTCGTCCCAGGAGCGCGTCTGCAGGCGGCCTTCGACGTAGACCTGCTTCCCCTTGGTGAGGTACTGGCCCGCGATCTCCGCCTGCTTGCCCCAGCAGACCACCGTGTGCCACTCGGTCTGCTCCTGCTTCTGGCCGTTCTTGTCCCGCCACCGGCGACTGGTGGCCAGGGTGAAATTGGCGACCGGCTGCCCCGACGGGGTCGACCGCACCTCGGGATCGCGGCCGAGATTGCCAATCAGGATCACTTTGTTGACCATGTATCCGTTCTCCTCTCGAATCGGTTACGGTATCACAGCATCCCGCCGACCCAAGGGGAGCCGTGGCGAGGCCAGAGAGCGGCCGCACAGGAAAGGGTCTCCCTACTATACGATAAAAAATGCGGCTTGTCATACAGCGGGTGAGCTCGGCGTCGGTGAAAGTTGCGGGAGAGGCGGTCGGCGCCATCGGCCGCGGACTCCTCGTGCTGGTGGGCATCGAGCGGGGGGATCGCCCCGAGGCGGTCCGCGCCGCGGCCGAGAAGCTCGCCGGCCTGCGCGTCTTCGAGGACGGCGCCGGCAAGATGAACCTCGACACCGCCGCCGTGGGAGGCGCCTTCCTGATCGTCTCCCAGTTCACCCTCGCCGGCTCCCTCGCCCGCGGTCGCCGCCCCTCCTTCGACCGCGCCGCCCCGCCCGACGAGGCCCAGCCTCTGGTCGAGGCCCTGGTGGAGGATCTCCGGCAGCGCGGCTTCACCGTGGAGACCGGCCGTTTCCGCGCCATGATGGAGGTCTCCCTGGTCAACGACGGCCCGGTCACCCTGGTGGCCGACTTCTAGGCTTCACCCCCCTGGGACCGCCGGCGTCCCGCCGGCCCCGGCGGACCTTCCGCCGGGGAGCGCGGAAGCGACGGCTTCGCCGTGGAATCCATCCGCGGCGAGGTGGTGGGGCACTGCGAGCTGTTCGACGAGACTCTGATCCACGCGCTGCACATGGCGGAGAGCCTGCTCCGGAATCCTGAAGGCATGGCTTCCTTCCTCGAAGCCGCCGGACCGGTCGGGCTCGAACGGGCCGGGACGGTGCTCGATTCGCGAGTCGGCTGAGGCGTTCCATGCCGTTTAGGCCGCCGCGGCCTTGATTTGGGCAGCGGCGGCCCAAACGAAGGCCGGGCCGGCCTGGGCTCCGGCCGCCGCAGCCGGGGTCCAGGCCGGCGTGGCCCGGATTCGGGCCGCGGCGGCCTCAACCCCGGCTCCGTCGGCCCGGGCTCCGGCATCGGTGGCCCAGGTCCAGGCAGGGGCGGCTCCGGTCCGGGTCATCGTGGCCCAACCGCAGGGCAACGCGGCCTGCCCATCGCCCTCCCGCCGTCCGGAGAGAGGGGACCGTGGTCGAGGCGGTGGTGTTCTGGTAGGCGTTATCCGTCTGATCGGTCGGATCCGTCTGATCGGTCGGATGGCTTTTTTGAGCCGGCGCCCCTACCGCACCACCACGTAATCCAGCGGCACCGGGATGAAGCAGAGCACGAAGAGCAGCAGCGCCACCCAGGCGAGGGCGCGCCGCTTGCCGTCGAGCGGCTCGCTCTCGTCGTAGACCGGCGGGTGGTAGAGGCCGATCACCAGCACGATCAGGCACCAGAGCAGCCAGCCCGGCCAGAGATAGCCGAGCACGGCGAGGCCGAGCCAGAGGGGGAGGGCGAAGCGCCGCTGGGCGCGGCCGATCGCGGCGTAGAGGATGTGCCCGCCGTCGAGCTGGCCGAGCGGGATCAGGTTGAGCGCGGTGGCGAACAGGCCGAGCCAGGCGGCGAGGGCCGTGGGATGGAGGTTGAGGATCATCCCCGGCGCCAGGGGGCCGTGGAACAGCCGCGTCGCCAGCTCGATCGCCAGGCAGTGCCCGAGCATCAGCAGCTCCATGCCCTTCCCCCCGGAGCTCAGGGGCACCGGCTGGGAATGGGCGATCCCATAGAGCAGGAAGGGGACGAGCGCCACGAAGCCGGCGATGGGGCCGGCGATCCCCACGTCGAAGAGCTGCCGCTTGCTGTAGAGCGGCGCCTTGATGCGGATGAAGGCGCCGAAGGTGCCGAAGTTGACCGGGACGGGCAGGAAGAACGGCGGCGTGCAGGGGAGCTTGTAGATCCGGCAGGCGATGTAGTGCCCCATCTCGTGGCAGAGCAGGATGAAGAGCGCCGGGATGGCGAAGGCGAGCCCCATCTTCAGCAGCTCCGGGCTGCGCCAGACCGTGGAGACGACGGTCGGGGTGAGGAAGGGCGGGAGATTGGTGGTGACATCGGTGCGGCTCGACAGCACCATCACCGGGCTCATCGTGAGGGTGCTGAGGAAGGTGAGCGCGAAGAAGAGCAGCGCCCGGCCGTAGAGCCGGCGCTCGGGGACCGCGGGGGCGGGGGCGTAGACGTCACCCTCCCCGGACGCGGGGAGCAGCTCGATGAGGGGTTGGGAAAACGGCGACTCCGGCCGCCTTCCGTCGCTCATCGGATCACCCGCCCAGGAATCAGAGATTCTTGAGGTCCTTGCCCGGCTTGAAGCGGACCGTCTTGCCGGGCGAGATCGCCACCTCGACACCGGTCTTGGGATTGCGGCCGACGCCCTTCTTGCGGTCGCGGACCTGGAAGACGCCGAAGCCGCGGAGCTCGATGCGCTTGCCGTCGCAGAGCGCGCTCTTCATGGCTTCGATGATGGTATCGACGGCCTGCGCCGCCTTCACCCGGGGCACATCCGTGATTTCCGCGACGCGGTCGACGATGTCCGACTTGATCATTGCGGCTCCGAAACGGGGGCGAGTCTAAAACGGGTCTGGTGGAGTGTCAACAAAACGGAAATCCTACTGGGCCTTGGCCTTTTTCTGGAGAATACACCGTTCGACGGCGGCGGTGGCGGCGGCGGCGAGGCGCTGCATCTGGGAGAGGTCGATCGGCCCGCGGGTGGCGCCGTCGGCGTAGATCACCATCACCATCCGGTCCTTGATGCGCACCGGCAGCAGCACGCAGTCGCGCGGCAGGTCGCCCCCCCAGGTGCGGGCGAGCTGGCGGTGGGCGGGCATCGGCGGCAGCGGCCCGAAGTAGATGCCGCTGCTGTGGCGCAGGTTGAGGAAGAGCGACGGCTGGTCGAAGCCGATCGAGAAGGCCGCGAAGGCCTCGCGGTCGATGCCGGTGCCGTGGATGCGCCAGCCGGTCGCCCGGTCGCGGCCCACCTGGAAGAGGGCGGCGCGGCGGTGGTCGCGGCCGAGGAAGCCGAGGACGAGGCGCGCCACCTCTTCGAGGTCGCTCGCCTTGCCCAGCTCCTCCTCGGCCTCGTCGAGCGTGGTGGGCGCCGCCAGCGAGCGGTCGGCGCCGGCGGGCTCGACGTAGGCGAAGGCGCCGAGATCGGCCCGCTCCTCGGGCGTCAGCGAGACGCTCTGGCTGCGCAGGGGCGTGGGAGGCGGCGGCGCGGGCTCCGGCGCCAGGGGCTCAGGGGAGACCGCCGGCTCGACAGCCGCCGGCGCCACGGCGGCGGCAGCGGCGACCTTGGGGGTGGGCACCGTCACGGCTTTCGACGGGGTGGTGCGCGCGGCCACGGCCGCAGCCGGGGCCACAGCGACCGGCGGCGGCTCCGGCGCCGCCGCGGGCTTGGGCGGGAACAGCACGGCGGCCGAGAAGAGGTCGGGATTCACCGGCGCCACGGGCCGCGGCACCGGCGGCGGCGGCAGGTCCGGCGGCAGGCCGATCTTCGGCGGCGGCGCGAAGGGGTGGTCGATCGGCGTCAGCAGCTCCTCGCCCGAATGGGGCAGCGCCTTCTCGGCGGGCTTGTCCCAGAGGAAGCGGGCGCGGTTCAGGCGGTCGAGCACGAGGCCGAAGCGGGAGGGGCACTCCTCGTGGTAGTACTTCTCGAGCGCCTCCAGGACGCGGATCTCCCCGGCCACGAAGACCTTCACCCGCTTGCCGGAGGCGAAGGCGATCTCGTCCTGCGCCGAGAGGTTGCGGGGGTCCATCAGCGCGAGGTCGAGCCGGCTGCCTTCCACCCGGAAGGGGACGGCGTGGAGGCGGCGCGCGAGCTTCTCGGGGACGAGCGCCAGCACCTCGTCGGGGACCCCCCGCAGCTCGTCGGCGTCCGCCGCGGGGACGCCGAGCTGCTCGGAGAGCCCCTTGAGCAGGAGCTCCTCGCTGAGCGCGTCCATCTCCAACAGGCAGGTGCCGAGCCGGCCGCCGGCCACGTTCTGGTTCTTCAAGGCCCGCGTGAGCTGCTGGACCGTGATCCAGCCGCGCGCCACGAGGAGCTGTCCTAGCTTCGCCATGTCTTACCGCGGATTTACCCCAAACTTTTGAGCCGGTTCCGGAGCCCCTGTTCGATCGCGTCTGTAACTCGTTCTGATGTCGGTATTTAAGCGCAAGGGCGACATTATAGGTGCGTGTCGATAGCCTTGTAAAGCGCCGAGGGGCGCTGGTAACCTGCGAGGGTGAAGCTTTGTATGTCCGCGGTTTGTGCCGCCAGCCTGTCCCTCCTCCCCGCCGCCGGTGCCGCCCCTCCCCCGGAAGCGAAGCCGCCCGCGGCTTCCTACCAGTTCGCCCTCGGCAAGCTGCTCGCCGTCGAAGGGTCGGTCAACGACGCGCTCGCCGCGTTCGAGGCCGCCGAGAAGGCCGCCCCGCAGTCTCCGGACACCGCCTACGTGCTGGTCGAGCACGCGCAGCTCCTGGACCGCATGGCCCAGTATCAGCGCAGCTCGCCGCTGCGCGACGACTCCCTGCGCAAGGCGGGGGACAAGATCGCCGAGGCCCGCCGCCTGGCGCCGGACAATCTGGACGTGCTGCGCGCCGCCGGCGAGATCTACCTCGATCTCGGGACGATCGACCCCGCGTCGATGGCCGTGGCGCGCGACGCCCTGGAGGAGGTGCGCAAGCGCGATCCGCACGACGCGCAGTCCTTCCTCACCCTGGGCCGGATCTATCTGGACCAGGGGCAGCCGGCCAAGGCGGCCGAGGTCCTCCGGGAGCTGGTGAACAACGTCCCCGAGCAGCGCATGGCCTACGCCCTGCTTGTCGAGGCGCTGATGCGGGCCAACAAGCCGGACGAGGCGCAGAAGGCGCTCCAGGAGATCATCGGCTTCGATCCCAGCTCTCTGGAGGCCCGCCTGACCCTGGCCGACCTGCAGACGCGGGCGGGCAGGAACGTGGCGGCGCTGGAGACCCTGCGCGGTGCTCCCGAGGACATGCGCGACGATCCGCGGCTCAAGCGCCAGCTCGCCTGGGCCCTCTACCAGAACGGCGATCTCGACGAGGCGCTGAAGGCGCTCGACGCCATCCCCGCCACCGCCAGCAAGACGGCGAAGGGGGAGAAGGAGGGCGGCGACAGCGCGCAGGGGATCAACCTCCTGCGCGGGCTGATCTACACCGCCCAGGGGCGCAACGAGGACGCCATCGGTCTGCTCAGCAAGATCCACGACGCCGATCCCAAGGACACCGGGATCGCCCTGACGCTGGCGCGGGTGATGGAGCGCGCCGGCCGGCGGGACGACGCCGCGCGCCTGCTCTCCAACCTCGCCGCGGCCCTGGACAAGGACGGCAAGGCCAAGGAGGCCCAGGAGGTCCGCCTCGAAACCGCCCAGCTCTACGTCGGCGCCAAGCAGTGGGACCGGGCCGGCGAGGCCCTCCAGCCGTTGCTCGCCGCCACCGACGACGCCATCCGCCTCCCGGCGGTGGGGCTCCAGGTCGAGGCGCTGACCCGCGACAAGCGCTACGACGACGCGCTGGCGCTGCTCGCCAAGGAGAAGGACTCGCCGAGCATCGCCGCGCGGCGGGCCGAGGTGCTGAGCAAGGCCGGCCGGCAGGCGGAGGCGGAGAAGATCCTCTCCGGGCTCGCCGCCGGGGACGAGAATTCGGCGCTCGCGGCCGCCCAGGCCTGGCAGCGGATGGAGAAGTACCAGGAGTCGATCCCGGTGCTGGAGAAGCTCGCCGCCGCGCACCCCGACCAGGCCCCCACCGGCTTCCTGCTGGGGGCGGCCTACGAGCGCGCCGGACAGCGCGACAAGGCGGTCGGCGAATTCCGGCGCGTGCTGAAGATCGATCCCGACTTCCACGCCGCGCTAAACTATCTCGGCTACACCTTCGCCGAGGCGGGGGTGAACCTGGACGAGGCGCTGAAGCTGGTGAGCCGGGCGGTGGCGCTCGACCCGGACAACGGCGCCTACGTCGACTCGCTGGGCTGGACCTACTACCGGCTTGGCCGTAAGGAGCAGGCCCGCAGCTACCTGGAGCGGGCCGCGCGTCTCGAGCCCGAGGACGCGACTTTGCAAGAGCACCTGGGGGACGTCTATGTTGCGTTGGGGCAGAAGGAGAGGGCGCGGCAGGCCTACCAGCGGGCGCTCGAGCTCGGAGGGGACAACGCCGATCAGGTCCGGCGCAAGCTGGGGGATCTGGGGAAGGGACCGCACTCGTAGAGCCGCGGCCCTCCTCATTCTGGCCGTCCTCGCCGCCTGCGCCGGCCCCAAGGTCCACGCTCCCAAGACCCTCCCGCCGATGCCGGTCCGCGGCACCGCGCCGTGGGAGATCCCCCAGGCGGCCTACGGCTCGCAGCGGCTCTTCCGGGTGAGCTATTCGGGACCGGAGGGGGAGGGCTCCTTCCGGGTCACCCTCCGCCTGGTGTCGCCGGCCCGCTATCAGATCCAGGCCGTCGATCCGCTCGGCCGGGCGCTCTGGAGCCTGGACGTGGTGAACGACTCCGGCCTCTCCCTCAACCACCGCAACCGCACCTTCTGCCGCTTCGACGGGCGCATCGAGGCGGCCGGCGCCTCCCTGGGGCCGTTCCCGCTGCTGGCGCTCCCCTCGCTCCTGCTCGGCCGGGTGCCCTCCGATCCGGCCGAGGGCTCGCCCACGGCCGAGCCGCGCGGCCGGACCTTCGATTTCAAAGACGACGACGGCCGGCGCTGGTATGGCAATCTCGGCGAGGACGGGCTGGTGACCAGTTGGACCCTCGCCGACGGGAGCACTCCCAAGGTCTGGTGGATGCGGCGGGACGACGACGCCATCCTCTCCGACCGCGAGCGCGGCATACAGGTGCGCTGGCACGAGGTGCTGCGGGAGAACCTCGACCGGGAGCCCGCGGCTCTCACCACGCCCACCGGCTACCATGAGACCGCGTGCGGCAGCCCGGATCTGCAGGATTCGTCGCCGCCGGATGAGGATTGAGCCCTCACCGGGAGAGGGGAAAAGACAACGCCATCCGACCGATCCGTCGGATCCGACGGATCTGACCGATAACGCCTGCTAAAGACACCGCCGCCTCAACGGCGTTCCCCTCTCCCGGTGCGGGAGGGTGGGAGGGGACGGGAGAGGGGCAGGGGTGAGGGCTCGGGGGGGCTATTCCCGCTCCAGCACCATGATCACCACGTCCCTGTACGCCCCCCGCTTCCACATCCGCCGGGGGATGCGGCCGACCTCGCGGTAGCCGGCCTTCTGGAGCATGCGCAGGGAGCCGGCGTTCTCCGCCATCACCTCGGAGAAGAGCATGCGCAGGCCGAGGACCTCGAAGGCGTAGTGGTTGCGCAGGCGGGCGGCGTCGGAGCCGTAGCCCTGCCCCCAGAGGTCGCGCCGGCCGATGATCGTGCCGGTGGTGGCCACGCCGTTCCGCCATTCGATGCGGTGAAAGCCCGAGAAGCCGATGTGCTCGCCGGCCAGCGTCTCGATCGCGAAGGTGAGCTCCTTCTCCGTCTCGCGCATGGCGTGGTCGAAGAAGTCCTCCTCGGCCAGACGGGTCATCGGCCAGTCGCCGACCAGGGTCCAGGCGGTGAGCTCGGAATCGTTGAGCCAGGTGACAGCGTTGTCGAGATGCCTCGACTTGTCGAGCGGCACGAGCCGGACCTTGTCTCCTTCCCAGCCGAAGGGCATGAGAGGATTGTAGCTGCCATGGGCGAAGATCTCCAGAATCCGTGGGAAAACGGCCTCGGGCGCCGTCTGGCCGGGCTCGCCCTGATCGCCGCCGCCTGCTTCGCGTCCAGCCAGATCCGCCTGCTGGTGCCCATCGTCCAGCAGCGGGTCACGATGTTCTGGCCCCCCGCGGGGATCGCCCTGGCGGCCGTGCTCCTGGCCGGCGAGTGGGTCTGGCCCGCCATCGCCCTCGGCTCGCTGCTGGTGAGCTTCTCGACCGGGACCCCCCTGGTGGCGGCCGTGGTGATCGCGGCGGGCAACACCCTGAGCGCGCTGGCCGGGGGATGGCTGCTGCGCCGGATGGGCTTCCGCAACGGCCTGGAGCGGGTGCGCGACGTCCTGGGCCTGGTGGCGTTCGGAGCCGTGCTCTCGCCGTTGATCAGCACCTTGGTGGGAACGGCCGCCCTCCATCTCGCCTGGGAGGTGCCGTCGGAGCGGGTGGTGCGTTCGGCGCTCTCCTGGTGGTTGGGGGATGCCATGGGCGTCCTGCTGGTGACGCCGGTGCTGCTGACCTGCGGCGCGCTCCCAATCCGACCCCTGCGCCGCGAGCGGGCCCTCGAAGCGGCGGCGCTGGGGCTCTGCCTGCTCGCCGTGGGCGCGCTGACGCTGAGCTCCTGGAGCGCCAATCCGACCGTCCATCCGCCGCTCGCCTTCACCCTGATGCCGTTCCTCGTCTGGGGCGCGCTGCGGTTCGGCCCCCGGGGAGCGGCGTTTACCACCTTCCTGGCGGTCGGCATCGCCTTCTGGGCCACCGCCCGGGGCCTCTCCCCCTTCGCGCTCGGCACGGTGGAGGAGCGGCTGATGTACCTCTACAGCTACACGGCCGTGGCGGTGATGACCTCGATGCTCCTCGCCGCGGTCTTCGCCGAGCGCAAGCGGGCCGAGGAGATGCACATCCGGCTGCTCGCCCGCGAGAGCGAGGCCCGCGCCGAGGCCGAGGCCGCCAACCAGGCCAAGGACCAGTTCCTGGCCGCGCTCAGCCACGAGCTCCGCACTCCGCTGACTCCGGTGCTCGCCATCGCCTCCGGGCTCGCCGCCGACGCGCGCATCCCGCCGGAGCCCCGCCGGCAGCTCGACGTCATCCGGCGCAACGTCGAGCTGGAGGCGCGGCTGATCGACGATCTGCTCGACCTGACGCGCATCACCCGCGGCAAGCTCGATCTGCGTCTGGAGGTCACCGATCTCCGCAAAGTGATCGAGCACACGATCGAGATCTCCTGCGAGCGCGAGATGGCGGCCGGCCGCCTGCGGGTGGTCACCGACCTGGCGCCGGAGGACCACCGGCTGTGGGCCGACCCCTCGCGCCTGACGCAGGTGCTCTGGAACCTGCTCAGCAACGCCGTCAAGTTCACGCCCGCGGGCGGCACGATCACGGTGCGCTCGCGCTGCGCGCCGGACCGCCTGGAGCTCCAGGTCGCGGACACCGGCGTCGGCATCGATCCCGAGGTGGTGCCCTACATCTTCGACGCCTTCGAGCAGGGGCGGATGCGCGGCCCGCGCCGGACCGGCGGGCTGGGGCTCGGCCTCGCCATCAGCAAGGCGATCGCCGAGATGCACGGCGGCACCCTCTCGGTGGCGAGCGAAGGGCACGGTCACGGCGCCACCTTCACCCTCGCGCTGCCGCGGGGGCGCGACCTCCCGGCGATCGTCCCGACGCCCGAAGAGCCCGCGGCGCCCGTGCTGTCCGTGGAAATCGAAAATCCAAAATCCAAAATCCAAAATCTCAGGATTCTTCTCGTCGAGGATCACGCCGACACCGCCGAGGCCATGGCCGACCTGCTGCGCCTCCTCGGCCATGAGGTGACCGTGGCCGGCGACGTGGCCACGGCGCTGGCGGCGGGCGAGGCCGCGGCGAGCGGCGGCGGGCTCGACCTCCTGATCAGCGACCTCGGCCTCCCCGACGGCAGCGGGCTCGACGTGATGCGTTCGCTCGCCCGCTTCGGCTTCCCGGGGATCGCGCTCTCGGGGTACGGCATGGAGGAGGACGTGCGCCGGAGTCACGAGGCGGGCTTCCGCCGGCACCTGACCAAGCCGGTCGGCCTGCCGCAGCTTCAGGCCGCGCTCCGCGAGATCGCGGGAGCGGGGGAGTAGATGCGCTCCGCCTGGCAACGCTACGGGGCCGCCCTGGCCCTCGCGCTGGCCGCCTTCGGGCTCAAGCTTCTCCTGGAGGGGAGGCTCAGCCCGGGCTCCCCCGTGCTCCTGCTGCCGCTCGGCGCCCTCCTGGCGGCGTGGTACGGCGGCCTCGGACCGGGCCTGCTGGCCACCGCTCTCTCCGCCGTCCTCGCCGGGCTCTACTTCCTGGACCCGTCGGATACCCCGCGCGAGCACGAGGTGCAGGTCGTGCTCGCGGTGTTGCAGGGGAGCGTGATCAGCCTGGTCGTGCACCTCCTGCGCCGGGCCCTGCGCCAGGCGGAGGAGGCGCGCAGCCATGCCGCGGCGGTGGACCGGGAGCGCGTCCACACCATCGAGAACATCAGCGACTCCTACCTCGCCGTCGACGGCGACTGGCGGCTCGTCTATGCGAACCGGAGCTTCCTCGAACGCTACGGCCACGGACAGTTGGAGAACGTCCTCGGGCTCTCCCTCTGGGAGATCTACCCGGAGCTGGCCGGCACCGAGCTGGAGGAACGCTACCGCCGGGCCATGGCGGAGAGGACCCCGGACATCTTCGAGATGAGCAGCTATCTCAGCGACCGCTGGTTCCGGGTCGTCGTCGAGCCGACCGAGGACGGGCTGGCCATCGCGGCGACCGATCTTTCGCATCTGAAGCGCACGGAGGAGGAGCTGCGGGCGGCCAAGGAGGAGGCCGAGCGGGCGCGCGCCGAGGCCGAGGCGGCGAACCGCATGAAGGACCAGTTCCTGGCCACCCTCTCGCACGAGCTGCGCGGGCCCGTCCACGCCATCGCCGGCTGGACCCAGATCCTGCGCTCGGGTGGGCTCGACGCCGCGAAACGGGCCCGCGCTCTCGACGTGATCGAGCGCAACGCCAGGGCCCAGGCCCAGCTCATCGGCGATCTGCTCGACATCTCGCGCATCAGCTCCGGCAAGCTGCGCCTGGAGACCCGCCCGGTCTACCCGGTCGAGAGCGTCGAGGCCGCCCTGGCGGCCATGCTCCCCGCCGCCGAGGCCAAGGGGGTGCGCGTCGAGCGCTCCCTCGACGCCGACGCCGGGCCGGTGCTCGCCGATCCCGACCGCCTGCAGCAGATCGTGGTCAACCTCCTGGGCAACGCCGTCAAGTTCACGCCGCGGGGCGGCTGGGTGGAGGTCCGTCTGGAGGCGGACGGCGGCGGCGTCCGCATCCAGGTGCGCGACAGCGGCGAAGGGATCGACCCCGAGGTCCTGCCGCACGTCTTCGACTCCTTCTGGCAGGCGGACGCCTCCACCACCCGCCAGCAGGGGGGGCTGGGGCTCGGGCTCGCGATCGTGCGCCAGCTCGTGGAGCTGCACGGCGGCAGCGTCGCGGCGGCGAGCCCCGGCAAGGGGCAGGGCGCCGTCTTCACCGTCTCCCTCCCGCTGCTCCGGCCACGGGAGGCGACGAAGGAGCTCCCCATCTTCGTCCCGCCGGCCGCCGCCGCTCCGTCTCCGCCGCTGGCCGGGCTGCGCGTGCTGGCCGTGGAGGACGACGAGTCGACCCTCGACGCCCTCACCGAGCTGCTGTCCCTCCAGGGCGCCGACGTGGCGCCCGCCGCTTCGGTGAGCCAGGCGCTGGAGACCCTGGAGGGGTTCGCTCCCGACGTCCTGGTGAGCGACATCGGCATGCCCGAGCGCGACGGCTACGATCTGATCCGCGAGATCCGCGCCCTCGGTCACGACGCCACGAACCTCCCCGCCGTGGCCGTGACCGCCTTCGCCAGCCCCGAGGACCGCCAGCGCGCCCTCGCCGCCGGCTTCCAGGTCCACCTCGCCAAGCCGGTGGATCCCCGGGAGCTGACGAGCGTGATTGCTTCGCTGGCGGGGCGGTAGGGGGGCAGAAACCTGCTTTTCTGCCAGCTTGGCTCCTTTCTGCGATATTCTCCTCCCGTAAATTGGGAACGGGATCTTTGGAAGCCAGTACACCCACCCTGGAGGATTGAGATGAGCAAGAAGAGCTTTTCCGCCCTGTTCGAGGCCGCCGAGTGTCACGACGAATACTGGACGGAGCGGGCGATCATCGAATTCACCGAGGCCCTCTCGCGCTGGATGGAGGCGAAAAGGGTCTCTCGGGCCAAGCTCGCGGCGGCAATCGGCGTATCCCAGCCCTACATCTCGAAGGTGCTGAAGGGGAACAGGCGCCAGCGTCGCCCGCCCGGGATTGAAATCCCGGGCTACCGACAGCCGTCCCATCCGGGACTGAGCCCCGGGCAGGGGCGACCGTAGGTAGCCCGGGATTTCAATCCCGGGCGGCGAGGCCGCGGCCCCCTCCTCCGATCGGACCCGTTATACTCCCCTGCCGTGCGCCCCCTCGCCCTTCTCCTTCTCGTTCTCCTCGCCGCCTGTGCCCCACCCCCGCGCCCCGCGGCGCCGCCTCCCGCCGCCCGCCAGGCGCGCGCGCCGGAGCGGCCTCTCGAAACCGACGAGTACACCCTCTATGAGCTGCTCGCGCCGGATTCGGCCTCGTTCCACATCCTGTACGAGGTGACGGCGATCGAGCCCGGCGCGACGGTGTTCTTCAATCCGATCCGCAAGGGGAGCGTGGCGAGCGGCGAGTCGATCCGGGACCGGGCCACGTCCAGGCCGCTCCCGTTCGAGCAGGTGAGCGGCGAGGAGGCCCGGCGGAGCGGCCTTCCCAAGGGGGATCTCGATACGGATTACATCCGCATCCACCTGCCGCACCCCGTCCCCCCGGACGGCGGCGTCCGGCTGCTGATCGAGAAGACCTACAAGGACCCGAAGAGCTATCTTCGCGAGGGGACGGACCGCATCGTCTTCACCCGCACGCTGGGCATCCGCCGCAACGCGATCGTGCTGCCCGCGGGGTATGAGGTGATCGGCTGCAACGTGCCGGCCCAGATCCTCGCCCAGCCGGACGGCCGCATCCGGGTGAGCCTGATGCACACCGGGCCGGAGGCGCTGCCGGTGACGATCAAGGCGCGGAGGCTGGCCCAATGAATGCGGGAATCCCGAGGCGCTTCGCTCTGTTTTTGCTCCTCGCCCTGCCCGCGCTTCCTGTAGCCGCGCAGCAGGAGCGCACCGACGACCAGCGCCTCGCCGAGCGGGCCCATCAGGACCGCACCATCGTCTACTTCCTCCAGCCGCCCGAGACGCACTCCTTCGACCTCTACCACGACTACACGGAATCGCGTCCCGGCGTGGACCGCTACCTCAACGTCGTGCGCACGGGGAGCACCGCCTCGAAGCCGTCGGCGCGCGTCCTCGACACCGGCGAAACGTTGCAGGTGGAGAGCGTGAAGGGGGACGATCTGCTCAAGGCCGGCCTGCATCCGGGCGAGACCACGGAGGAGATCCCTGCCGGCTCGGAGGTGGTGGTCGCGCGCTTCCCGCCGGTGCCGCCGGGAGGCTCGGTGCGCCTGCGCATCTCCGAGACCTACACCGATGCGAAGAGCTACCGCCTGGAGGGGGACGAGCTGACGTTCGATCGCAGCTTCGGCCGCCCGCGCAACGCGGTGGTCCTGCCGGCCGGCTGGTACCTGACGGCGAGCTCGATCCCGGCGATGGTCTCCGAGACCCCCGACGGCCGTATCCGCCTCGATTTCGTCAACCCCCGCAACGACGAGATCGCCGTCCTGATCAAGGCCCGGAGGCGGTGAAGAAAAAGATCCGCACCTATCACCCGCACGAGGGTGAGCGGATGGAGGCCCTCGCCGGAGCTCCGCTGGCCTCCTTCGGACGGCGGGCGCTGGCCTTTTATATCGATCTCTTCGCCTCGGTGGCCCTGTTCATAGCCATCGCCGTCCCGATCGCCATTCTGGCCTCGAAGATGGGTTACCTGCCCAAGGACGTGCATCTCGGCTTCGACTTCCACGAGTGGTACAGCGTGCTGTTCATCGTCCTCTATTACGGCCTGGCCACCTATTGGGGGAATGGCCGGACGCTTGGCAAGCGGCTCTGCAAGATCCGCGTCGTCTCCCTGGTCGAGGAGCGGATCACGCTGTGGACGGCGATCGAGCGGGCGCTGGGCTATGGCGCGTCCGCGCTCGAATTCTTCTTTGGATTCGTCCAATATTTCCTGCATCCGAACTGCCAGACGGTCCACGACCGGATCGCCGAGACGATTGTCGTCGACGAGCGCAAGGAGGCGGCCGCCGTGGCCGGGCGGCCCCTCGGGCCTGAGCCTGTCAGCAGCAGGTGACGCCGGGCAGGCAGGCGGAGCCGCCGCAATCGGCGCTCGTGTTGCAGTCGCGAGTGAAGCTGCAAGTGCACGCACAATAGCCGCGGAACGGCTTGCTGGAAGCCATGAATTCCGGCTGCGCGGGAGCGGCGGACGGAGCCGCCGGCTTGCAGACGGCCTGGGCACCGGGCGTCAGGATGTCCAGGCTGGGAGCGCAGGCGCCCTGCGGAGCGGCGGGAGCCGGCGCGGCGACCGCGCCGGCGACGGCGAGGACGAAGAGCGCCAGGGTCAAAAGGATCGTTCTACACATCTCGATCTCCTTTCCAGAGACGGGGGCCCGGTCGCGAGCCCTCCTATAAGCAGGAGTGCCCCCGGCCGGACGGCCTGGGACGGTCCTGATCCCTGAGCAGCCTCGGCCTCGCGCGGTGTCTCATCCCGCGATCTACCAAAGTTGTCTCGTTTCTTTATTTAAGAGTACTTACTATTTATGAGTAGGATGAAGGAGATCTGATGCTCCAATGGGGAATCCGTCTGGGATGGCGATCGGCCGATCGCCCGCGGACGACGCTCGTCCTGATGCTCGCCCTGGTGCTGGCGGCGACGCCGGGTCTGTTCCGGTTGCGGCTCGCGACCGACGGCCACTCCCTGGTGCCACCGGACGATCCCGCGATCGCCGTCGACCGCGAGGCCCGGCGGCACTTCGGCCTGCGAGATCCGCTGCTGGTGGTGCTGGACACCGGCCGGCCGGGAGGCATCTACGACGCCGGCGTGTTCGAGCGGCTGGCGGGGCTGACCCGTGACCTCCAGGCCCTGCCGGGGGTGGGGTCGGACAACGTGGTGAGCCTGGCGACCGAGCACGCCCCGCGTTTCGCGCCGGGGAGCTTCGAGTTCCAACCCCTCCTCGCGCCGCCGTTGCGGTCGCCGCAGCGCCTCGCCGAGATCCGCGAGGACGTCGAGTCGATCGATATTTTCCATGGCACGCTGGTCTCGTACGACCGCCGGGCCGCGGCGATCCTGGTGGGCGTGCCGGCGCTGGGGGAGGGAGGGCTCGACCGCGCTGCGCTCTACCACCGGGTCGCCGCCGCCACCCGCCCCTACGCGACGGCCGGTGAGCGGATCTCGGTGGTGGGCGCGCCGGCGGCCGAAGCGCTGCTGGGCGAGAGCATCCTGAGAGATCTGGCGCTTCTGGTGCCGCTCGCGCTGGCGGTGATCGCGGCGGTCCTCTGGGCGAGCTGCGGCCGGACCTGGGCGGTGGTGGTGGGCCTCGCCAAGCTCGCCGCCGCCGAGGTCTTCACGCTGGGGCTGATCGGCTGGTCGGGGCAGCCGGTCTATCTGACCACGGCGATCCTGCCGGTCCTGCTGACCACGGTCGGGCTCTCGGACGAGATCCATCTGCTCTGGTGCTATCGCCACCGCCCGCCCGGCGAGGAGCCGGCGTTGGCGCTCCGGCGCGCCTTCCTGGAGGTGGGGCGGCCGATCATCCTCACCTCGCTGACCACCGCCGCCGGGTTCCTCTCGTTCCTGACCTCATCGATCCGGCCGGTGTGGAGCTTCGGCCTGTTCGCGGGCGCCGGCTGCCTGTTCTGCCTGCTCTGGGCGCTTACGGGGACACCGGCGCTGATCGCCCTGCGGCCGCGAGCCATCGTGCCGGCCGCGCCCGCCGCCGGCGACCGGCTGGTGCGGCCGGCCCTCGCCCTGAGCGCCCGGCCGCGGCTCGTCCTGCCGGCGCTCGTCCTGGTGACGGCCGGCCTGGCGCTCGGCATCCCGCGGCTGGTGGTGCAGGACGGCTGGATCACCAACTTCGCGCCGGAAAGCCCGCTGCGCCGCGCCTCCGAGCGGGTGGACCGGCTGTTCGCCGGCACCCACGAGCTGCTGGTGGTGCTGAGCTTCGATCCGCCGGCGGACCAGGTGCCGGTGATCCCGGCCGCCCGCGGCCCTCTGCTCGCGGGCTCGACGATCGCGGCGGTCGGCCGCTTCGAGCGGGGGCTGCGCGCCCGGCCGGAGGTCGGCGGCGTCTTCGGCCTCTCCAGCCAGCTCCTGACCACCGCCTACCTGTGGGGCGGGCGGCGCGAGGAGGCGCGGCAGATCTTCGACAACCCGTCCTGGATCTACCTGCACGTGCGGCGTATCGGCAACGTCCGCGGCGTCGCGCGCCGGCGCGAGCTGGTCGACGACGGCTTTCGCTGCACCGTGGTCACCGTGCTGCTCAAGGCGGCGACCTTCCGGCAGACGGCGGCGGTGATGGCGGCGGTCCGCGACCTCGAGCGGCGCGAGCTGGCGCCAGTCCATGGGCGGGCCGACCTCGCCGGCGACGTCGCCGTGTCGCAGGCGATGATCCCGGCGATCGTCCGCACCCAGCTCGGCTCGCTGCTCCTCGCGCTCGCCGGCAACCTGCTGATCGTCGTCCTGCTCTTCCGCTCGCTACGGCAGGGGCTGGTCTGCATCGCTCCCACCGCTGTGGCCGTGGCGTGGACCTTCGGCCTGATGGGCTGGCTGGGAATCCCCCTCGGCGTCGCCACCTCGATGTTCTGCGCGGTGACGCTCGGCATCGGCGTCGACTACGGCATCCACTTCCTCGAGAGGTTCCGGGCCGCCGAGGCGGCCGGCGAGCCGCGGCCCGGCCGCATGGCGGGGGCCCAGGCCGGGCCGGCGATCCTGGCCGACACGCTGGCGATCGCGCTCGGCTTCGGCCTGCTGGCGGTCTCGCGGATGCCCGCCGACCGCCGCCTCGGGCTGCTGGTCGCCGTGGGCCTCGCAAGCTCCTGCCTGCTCACCCTCGCGGCTCAGGGGGTGGCGCTCGAGGCGCTCGCCCGCTGGCGGCGCGCGGACCGGAAGGCCCCAGGCCTGGAGCCGGACGCCGGCGCGGCGCTGGCCGAGGAGGCGGTATGACCGACCTCAACCGCGGGCCGCCCCGGGGGCCGCCGTCCGGCTCGTCGCGTCAACGTCCGATTTGACACAAACCTCAGGAGACCCATCATGATCAGACTCATTCTGCGTGCCGCCGCTCTCGGTATCCTGCTCGCCAGCGTGGCGGCCCTCCCCGCCGCCGCCCAGGTGATCAACCCCGGCAACGACTTCTGGACGACGCCGGCCAACGGCCAGACCTATTTCACCTTCCCGTCGGGAGACGTGGAGTCGCTGTGCGGCGCCGTGCTCTCCAACACCTGGGACCACAAGCTGGTGCTCCAGGGGACCCCGCTGGGAAACCCCGCCTATGACACCGTCGTCGCCCGGCTCGACCAGGCCGTATTCGACCCGACCGGCACCGCCACCACCCGGGTGGTGGTCAAGGCGCTCTCGTTCGGCAGCAGCGCTCCGCAGGCGACGCCGTGCGGGACCCTCACCTGGACAGCCGGGCTCGCCGGCAATCAGGGGATCACCACGATGACGCTCCACCGCACGTCCGCCACCGGCGGCTACTTCAACGCCGATCTGAGCGTGGCCGTGGAGCTGCGGGCCACCGACGCCAACGGGAAGTACATCGGCAGCCTGTTCTACAACTTCGCCCTGAAGGATCCGGGTGGCTCGGGCACCCCGTGGTCGATCGACCAGAACGGCGTGTTCCGGGCCGGCATGACGCCGGCCAACGACTGCATCGCGGTGCTGCGCCAGAAGCTCGCCGCGACGCCGACCGATTCCCAGCACTACTACTACATCTCGGACATGATCGCTCGCGGCCAGTGCAAGCAGACGGGCTGAGCCCTTCACCTCGCGGGCCGGCTCACGCCGGCCCGCTGCTCAGCAGCAGGTGATGGCCTTCAGGCAGGCGGAGCCGCCGCAGTCGGCGCTCGTGTTGCAGTCCGGAATGTGGGTGCAACCGCAACGGCAGAAGCCGTGGAACACCGTCGTCGACGCCATGAATTCCGGCTGTGCGGTAGGGCGTGACAACCGTTACAGCAAATCGAAATTCCAAATCGCGATCTGGTTCGCAATCGTGATCATTGCATACGTGAGCACGCTCTGGCTTCGCTGGTGGGGGTGTGCGCCTCTGAGCTAGAGTACGCGCATCCGGATTCAGGAGACGCCCATGACCCCAGACCCCGCCCGCCAGCTCCTGCGCCACACCGTCGCCACCCTCGCCTACCGCGGCGGCAAGACCCTGCGCGGCGCGCCCGCGGAATTCGCCACCTTCCGCGCCGGCGAGTCGAGCCGCACGCCGGTCGAGATCCTGGCTCATATCGGCGACCTGCTCGACTGGGCGGTGGCGCTGTGCGAAGGCCGCCACGTCTGGCGCAACGCCGCGCCGGGCTCCTGGGATAGCGAGACCGCGCGCTTCTTCGACGGGCTGCGCCGCTTCGACGAGGCCCTCGCCACGGACGCGCCGCTCGGCTTCCCCGCCGAGAAGCTGTTCCAGGGTCCGGTCGCCGACGCGCTCACCCACATCGGCCAGATCGCCATGCTCCGCCGCCTCGCCGGCTCGCCGGTCAAGGGGGAGAACTACTTCAAGGCGGAGATCCAGGCGGGCCAGGTGGGGCCGGAGCAGGCGGCGGCGCGGCTGGAGTTTGATTAGGCTTCTACCTCTCCACTCGCGGGGCGGAGCACCGGCGCGCCGGCCGCGCGCCGGACCTGAGCGATCACGAAATATTGCGCCATTCCGGCCGCGAATAAATAATTTTCAGCGAGGCCGCGGAACACTTCCGGGAGCGGGAGGCCGGCGGGGAGCAGGCCGGGCCGCAGGGAGGCCGCGATGTCGTAGAGCAGCCAGGCGAGCTGGCTGGCCGTGACGAGACCCCAGGGCCAGGCGAAGAGGCTGCCGCGCAGCGAGATCGCCGTCAGCAGCAGCGGGGTGATCAGGCAGAGGGTGATGATGTCCACCACCGCCGAGACCACCAGCACCAGCGCGCTCCAGTCTCCCCGCGCGATCTCCTGGAGATGGGTGTAGGCCCCTGGGCCCACCACCGTCAGCGCGATCACGGCGGTGGCCACCGCCACCACCCCGAATCCCGACCGCCCGCCGGGCAGGGTGATGGCCGCCATCTTCCACGACCGGGCCAGCATCCAGATGCCGCCCAGGAGGGCGAGATTGGAAAGGATTCCCAGCGCGGTCACCACGATCTGGGCTTGTGGATCGCCCCCCTGCGGCGCGAAGCCGGGGAACAGCCGCAGCAGATCGCGGATCAGGATCACGATCGTCCCCGCGCCGAGCCAGAGCCAGGCGTTCCGCAGGTGATCCCCCCGCTCGAAGCAGGAGACCGCCGCGAAGCAGCCCGCGGCGGCGAGGACGCGCAC
>QHVW01000290.1 GCA_003223675.1 Acidobacteriota bacterium | reverse complement strand
CCGCGTGATGGCGGCCGTCTCCGACCAGGACCATCCCACGCTGGAGCGCTGGTACGGCATGCGCGACGCCGAGATCGCCGTGGTCTGGGACGTCCATCTCGGCGGGCATCCGATCTGCCTGCTGGGCTTCGAGTCCAAGCCCCTCCCCCGCCTCGGCTGGGTGCCCGTCTACGGGCCCGACCAGTGGACGGGCGGCACCCTCTTCCCCCAGGCCTCGAAGAAGGTGGCGCGGGCGATCAACGCGGCGAGCGGCAACCGGCCGCTGGTGGTGCTGGCCAACCTCTCGGGGTTCGACGGCTCGCCGGAGTCGATGCGCCTGTGGCAGCTCGAATACGGCGCCGAGATCGGCCGCGCGGTGGTCAACTTCCGCGGACCGATCGTCTTCTGCGTGGTCTCCCGCTACCACGGCGGCGCTTTCGTGGTCTTCTCCAACGCCCTGCACCCGCGAGGTGGACCGCCGGACGCGGCAGGACGCGCGGGTGGTGGAGCTCGAACGGGCGATCGCCGATCCCGAGCGCGGCGACCGCGCGCGCCTGCTGGCCCAACTGGAGGAGACGCGCGAGGCCGTGCGCTCCGAGAAGCTGGGCGAGGTGGCCGAGGAATTCGACCACGTCCACAGCGTCCAGCGCGCCCAGAAGGTCGGCTCGGTCCACCACATCATCCCGCCGGAGCGCCTGCGCCCGTACCTGATCGAGGCGGTCGAGCGCGGCATGGACCGGGAGCTGGCGGGCGCCTCCCTCCCCACCCTGGAGCTCACCAGCACCTCGTGATCGCTCCCCTGACAGGCGTTCCCGTGGGCTGGCTGACGACGGACTCCGTCGAGGTACGGGAGGACGACGGCTGGCTCAAGCCCGACGAGCGGGTGCGCCTGGCCACCCTCCAGGTCCCCGCGCGCCGCGCCGACTGGCGCCTGGGCCGCTGGACCGCCAAGCACGCGGTGGCCGCCTTCCTCGGCGCCGGCTTCGAAGCCGTCGAGATCCGCGCCGCCCCGGACGGCGCCCCCGAGGCCCTGCTCGGCGGCGAGCCCGCGCCGGTCTCCCTCTCCTTCAGCCATCGGGCCGGCCGCGCCGCCTGCGCCGTGGCCCCCGCCGGCACCGCGCTCGGCTGCGACCTGGAGCTCGTCGAGCCGCGCAGCGCCGCCTTCGTCCGCGACTATCTCACCCCCGCCGAGCAGGCCCTGGTCGAGGCCGCCCCTGAAATGGATCACCCCTTCCTGGTCAATCTCATCTGGAGCGCCAAGGAGAGCGCGCTCAAGGCCCTGCGCACCGGATTGCGGCTCGACACCCGGAGCGTCGAGGTCCGGCTGCCGGAGGATGGCGGGAGCGAAGGCTGGCGCCCGCTCGCCGTCCACGCCCGCGAGACCGGCGAGGATTTCGCGGGCTGGTGGCGGCGCGACGGCGGCTGGGTGCTCACCCTGGCCGCCTCCCCTCCGCCGGAGATCCCTCGGCCGTTGCTTGACAAGGCCCCGGGGCGCGTCTAGCCTGGAATTTGTTGATGGTGGATCTGTTAAGCAAGGGTGGACAAACCCTGCGCTGTAGGAGCAACTATGAAGCTGAGGAACCTGGGTCTAGCGCTGACGGTCTACGGAATCATGACGGCCGCCGCCAACGCGCAGGCCGTGTCTCCGGGTGGCGGCCATGACGTCGTCCCGACCGGCAAGGGGGGTTGGAATCTGCCGGCGGCCTCCGATCTGGCGAAGCGGGGCAGGCCCAAGCCGCCTCCGCCGCCGACGGCCAACAACGGCATCAACTATCACAACGGCCCGGTGATGCTGGGCACCGTCAACATCTACTACATCTGGTACGGGGATTGGAGCGGCAACAGCGCCGTCGACATCCTGAGCGACCTGGCCGGGAGCATCGGCGGCACCCCCTGGTACAACATCAACACCTCCTACTACAGCGGCTCCGGCCGGCAGCTCAAGCACGTCAGCAACTCCGTGGCCTTCCAGGGGTCCACCACCGACGACTACTCGCGCGGCAAGTCGCTGAGCGACGACGACGTCCGTGACGTCGTCGCCGACGCGATCAGCAGCGGCCGCCTGCCGAAGGACACCAACGGCGTCTATTTCGTGCTCACCTCGGCGGACGTGAGCGAGCTCTCGGGCTTCTGCTCCAACTATTGCGGCTGGCACACCTACGACAAGATCGACAGCGCGAACATCAAGTTCGCGTTCATCGGCAACCCCGACCAGTGCCCCTCCGCCTGCACCCGCTCGCGGTACCACAGCCCCAACGACAACATCGGCGCCGACGGCATGGCCTCCATCATCGCCCATGAGCTGTCCGAGTCGGTCACCGACCCGCAACTGAACGCCTGGTACAGCAGCAAGGGGGACGAGAACGCCGACAAGTGCGCCTTCACCTTCGGCAACATCTACACCGCTCCCAACGGCGCCGGCGCCAACGTCCAGTTGGGCACGCGCGACTATCTGATCCAGCAGAACTGGATCAACGCCAATGGCGGCTCCTGCGGGATGAGCTACCCGTAAACCCGCCCAGCAACGACACCCTCTTTGTAGGGGCGGCCCTATGTGGCCGCCCTGGGCGGGGGGAAATCTCCGATCGGGCGAAACCCCCGCCCACCCAGGGCGGCCACGCAGGGCCGCCCCTACAGAATCCCTAATCTTTAGGTTGACGGCGTACCCGCCTACCCCCTCAACAGCCCCTGAGCCACGATATACCCCGAGCCGCCGTTGACCCCGTGGCCGGGCCAGGTCGCGGCGCCCAGCAGGTAGACGTTGGGCACGGCCGTGCGGTGGCTCGGCTGGCTCGGCAGCGGCCGGAAGACATAGCTCTGCGCCAGGTCGTGCGAGCCGCCGTAGGGGTCGCCCGGACCCTGGTTGGGGCTGAAGCGGGCGAGATCGCCGGGGCTGATGATGTGGCATCCCAGGATGGCCCCCGGCACGTTCGGAGCGTGGCGGCCGACGATCTCGATCACGCGGTCGGCGAAGCGCCGCTTGAGATCCTGGTCCCAAGTGCCGTCCCCCACCTCGATGCGGCCGGCCGCGTCGCCGCGCGGCCGGCAGGGGACCTCCAGGATCTGCACCCGGGCCACCGCCTTGCCCCGCGGCGCGCGCGAGGGGTCGATGCCGGTGGGCACGTCGAAGGAGATCGTGGGCTCGCAGGGGAGCAGGCCGGAGAGCGCCTCCTGGACGTGCATCCCCAGCCCCGAGAGGCCCGGCGTCAGATGCACCAGCCCGGCGGTGTCCAGCCGCTGGTCGGCGAAGCGAGGCGCCTCGGAGAGCGCGAGGTGGATCTGCACGCACCCGCGGCCGTAGCGGTAGCGCGACGCCTCCCGGCGCAGGGGCGCCGGCACCTCGGCGTCCGCCAGCAGGCGCAGATAGAGCTGATCCGGATTGATGGAGGCCACCACCGCCCGGCCGGCCCGGTGCTCCTCTCCCCCCTCGACCCGCACGCCCACGGCCTTGCCGTCCTGGACCAGGATCTTCTCCACGGCGCTGCCGGTGCGGATTACGCCGCCGTGGTCCTCGATCAGACGGACGAGCGCGCGGGCGAGGCTCTCGCTGCCCCCCTCGGCCGTGGCCATGCCGCCGCCCATGATCGCGGCGAGCGTCAGCGGCACCCAGAAGCCGCTGTTGGCGCCGTCGGGCGTGCGTCCGAGATGGAGCACCCAGGGGGCCGCGAGGGCGCGGAAGACGCGCGAGCGGAAGCGCGCCTCCAGCACGTCGCGGGCGGGCAGCAGGAATTCCGACGCGAACGGCGACGGGCCGGTCCCCTCGGCGTTGACCATCAGGCGGCGCAGGAACGGCGCGGCCTCGGGCGAGGCGAGGTCCATACCGAAGAGCGGGAAGATGTCGCCCGCGTGGACGTTGAATTCCTCCATCATCTCGCGGAAGGCCTGGCCGTCCCCCGGGTGAAGCCGGTCGGCCTCGGCCACGTTGGCCTCCAGGTCGCGGAAGAAGACGGCGCTCTGGCCGTCCGGCAGCGAGACGCCGGTCGGCTTGTCGGTGTTCAGATAGCGCAGGCCGCGCTCGGTGAGCTCAGGGCCGAGGTCGGCGTAGGCCTGCGAGGTGACGAACAGGGGGTGGGAGCTCGAATAGACGTCGTGGCGGAAGCCGGGGAGGGTCAGCTCCTCGGTCCGCACCAGACCGCCGGGCCGGTCGTTCCGCTCCAGCACCAGAACGCTCCACCCCGCGCGGGATAGATAAGCGGCGGCGATCAGCGCGTTGTGGCCGCTGCCGATGAAGATCGCGTCATACTGCTTCACGGGGATGTCCTCCTTGTCAGCCGGAGGGCAGACCTCCGGTCTCCGGAGAACAACGACGGGAGGGAGGGGATCTCCTCAGGGTCAGGCCTGTCTGAAACCTTCAACGGGACATTCAAGACTTTGAAAATGGCTTTGGAGCTCTTCGAAGCGCCATTGCAAGTCTTCAACGTCGCTTTCAAGATCTTTAAAGCCCCATTCGAAGTCTTCGAAGCCACGTCTGAAACTTTCAATGGGACATTCAAGACTTTGGAAATGGCTTTGGAAATCTTCGAAGTGCCTTTGAAGATCTGGAACGTGACGTCGAGAACCTTTGACGGCCCGTTGAAAATCTCAGTAGCGCCTTTTTAGAGTTGCAAAGCCGCGTTGAAGATCTTGAACGCGGCGTTTGAAACCTTGAAAGCCGCTTTGAAAATCTTCGAAGGCACATTGGAAGTCTGAAAAGCGCCATTGAAGGTTCTGAACGAGACGTTTGAAGCTTCGAATGAGCCGTTCAAGACTTCGAACGTGACGTTGAGGAGCTCAGAAGGAGCGCCCCCCCTTCGACCCGCGGGAGCGAGAGGAACTAGCACAACACGTCACCGTAGAAATGCGGGCCCCCCCTGTAGAGACGCCCCGTGGGGCGTCTCCGAAGCGGCGATTTCGCCCAGAAATCCCAAGGGGTGCGCGGTCGCCCCGGTGTCTTCAGATCGCACCGCCGCCACCTCGCGTCCGATCGGCCTCCTTCCTCTTGGATCGTCGGGGCCGCCGCGGAGACGCCCCACGGGGCGTCTCTACAGTGGGGGGCGCCCGCTGTGGAGACGGATAAGTTAACGCCTATGGGGGCAGGCCCTCACTCTCCCAACCCTCTCTCTCCCAGCCTCCCCCCGACCTGACGGGAGAGAGGGCTCAAAAAGACCTTCTTGGATCGTCTTTCTCCCTCTCCTCCCGGACGGAAGGGGGGAGGCCGGGAGAAGAGGCCCGGGGTGATGAGGGCTGATTAGGTGCCAGGCGCTTCTTGGAATGCATAGTGGCACGGTGCGTTTCGACCTTGGATGTGTCGTTCGCTCTTCTCCTAGTTAAGCAGACAGTCATTTCGAAGGGTTCCATCTCGTCAAAGGCGCCATATTAGACATTGGTGAAAGATGCTCTGGCCGATGCTCTTCAGGGGTGGGACACCTTCGTTGCCGGCTGAAGAGCGGTCGCGGCGTGTGGTGGCGGCGAAGGCCGCGAAAGGAAGTTATCCTTAAGCCAGCTCACAGTTAAGGTTATGACCAACGCCAAAGCAATAGCGCCGATCGCGCGATAATAAGTCTGCTCTCTTTCAATGGCGTGGACGCGATCGCTCAGCGACTTGTCTACATCTTTCAATCTCTTGGTCAGCCCCGCGAAGGATTGTAACTCGCCAGCTATGCCGGTAATAAGGTCGGTGTCGATGCCCCTGCGAACAAAGCCGTCCTTCTTGAAGGATGATTCACGATCCAGACTCGCATACCAGATGAGGAAGATAGGCTGCCCTCGTTTGAGATGAATCGGCGTGGGCCCCGCGTTGAAGACGGAGAAAGTCAGTTGCCCGCTATAGCCTGGATCTACATGGAATCCCGAAACGTTGACGAGGCCACGAAACTTGATCTTTGCCCGGATTGAAATGAATGCGATCGCATCGGCTGGAACAGCGACAATCTCCTCTGTCAATAAAAACGCGAACTGGCCGGGTGGAACGGTAAAAGCATCGCCGACGGCGA
>QHVW01000289.1 GCA_003223675.1 Acidobacteriota bacterium | reverse complement strand
GGACGATAGCAGAGGGAGCAACCGGAGTTTATTTGCGTACAGCTCTGCGGTTCCGGATTGCTCCTTGGCACTGCCTCTTGCCGAGGCCGAATACGGCGGGCCCTCCCTGACGGCGTCGCGTTGCCTCCCTAGGCGTCGCGATCTATCGGCACGACGTCGCGTAGTATTCATAGGCGACGCAATCTATAGATAGGCGCCGCGTAGTTTCGAGAGGCGGGCCGTCTTCCCGTAACGCGTCGCAATGTAATCCGAGGCGTCGCGTAACACCCGGAGGCGTTGCAATGCATCGTTAGAATGACGCGTTGTTCCATTAGGCGTCGCGTACCGTCGAGACGACGATGCGATGTCCCCATACGCGTCGCGATCTAAGATCATTCGCCGCGAAGAATTCTCAGGCGTCGCGTATTCTGGATATCCGTCGCGTTGTATCCGCAGGCGACGCGTTGTCCCGAGACTTCGCGACGACTTTCCCGGAAATCCTCTCGTTCTGGCCCCTTCCAGAGGCTCCGCGGCAAATTATGCGACAGATTCAGCCTCTTCGCGACAGGGGACGACGATCTCCAGGAGATACGGCCAGGAGATACGGGCGTGAGCTCACAGCATTCCGTGGCGCAGGTGCTGGCGAGTCTGGAGGAGCAGACGCGGCTCATCGCGAACGGGAGGCGCGATCACAGCTCACCCCTCCTCCGCCATCTCCAGCAGCTTCCGCGCGGTGTTGAGATTACGCGCCGTGCCGCGGGTGCCGAGCAGCTTCTCCATGGGGACCCGGTTGAGCTTGGAGCGGCCCATCCCTTCCGGGTAATGGATGAAGACCTCGGTTTCGTGGACGACCACGGTCTCCGGTCCCTCGTAGGCGGCGAGCTCCTCGGCGAGCTTCCTGGCTCCCGCGGGGTCGGCGGTGTCCAGGAGGAAGTTGATGATCACCAGGCTCGGGTTGGCGGCGGCGTCGAAGGGGACCCGGCCGAGGGCGCCGCGGAGCTCGTCCGGCGTCCGCAGGATCACTTCGGGCCGATGCCCGTGGCCGTGGGCGATGGCGGTGGAGATCTCCTGGGACAGCTTCTTGCGGTCCTTGGAGCGGGCGGTGAAGACCGCGTTGCCGCTCTGGAGATGGGTCCGCACGTTCTCCAGCCCCAGCCCGGCGAGGAGGTCGCGCAGGTCGGACATCTTGATCAGGTTGTTGCCGCCGACGTTGACGGCGCGGAGGAGGGCGATCCAGGTGGTCATGGCTTCTCCACCTCCGTGGCGCTCTCCTCCAGCCGTTTGCGGGCCGCTTCATAGGCCTGCCGCAGGACCTCCTCCGGCGGCGCCTTGGTGTCGGGGAGATGGCGGAGCCCCCACTCGGCCATGGCGCGCAGGACGGGGAAGAGCTCGACGCCCATGGCCGTGAGCCGGTATTCGTAGCGTTGCGGCCGCGACGAGTAGAGGCTCTTCGCCACGACGCCGTGCTCCTCCAGCCGGCGCAGGCGGTCGGTGAGGATGTTGGTGGGAATGCCCTCGGGGGACTCCACGAGCTCTCCGAAGCGCCGCTTGCCCACGAACAGCAGGTCGCGCACCACCAGCAGCGTCCACTTGTCCCCCAGCAGGTCGAGGGTGGTGGCGATGGGACAGGCGGAGCGGCGGTCCTCGGGCAGGTCGAGGCAGTCGGAAGGCGGCATGGCCCCAGGGTAACATGTCTGTCACTTGCAAAGCGCAAGTCTTCTGGGATAGAGTCTCTTGCAGAACGCAAGTAACTCTCTCACGAGGAGGAAAATCCCATGACAGACCTGACGCGACCCTTGATCTCGGAGCTCGAGCAGGAGGCGGCGACGACCCGCCGGGTGATCGAGCGGGTACCGGCGGACCGGCTGGATTTCCAGCCGCATCCGAAGGCGATGACGCTGGGGCAGCTCGCGCTGCACGTGGCGCGGATTCCGGGCTCCTTCGCGCGGCTGGGCCGGCTCGACGGGCTGGACGCGGCCACGGCCAAATTCCAGGCCGACTCCCCGGCGGACGTCGAGGAGGTGAGGACGACGCTGGAGGCCTCGGTGACGGACGCGCTGGCGTTCCTGGCTGAGCTCGACGAGGAGAAGGCGACGGGGCTCTGGCGGCTCTACCACGGCGAGCGGGACCTGATGACGCTCCCCCGCCTGGCGCTCGTGCGCACCCTGATGCTCAATCACTGGTATCACCATCGCGGCCAGCTCGTGACCTACCTGCGGATCCTCGACGTGGCGGTGCCGTCGGTCTACGGCCCCACGGCGGACGAGAATCCGTTCGCGGCGGCGATGGCGGCCTGAGGCCCGCCCGGGCATCGATGCCCGGGCGTGGGCCTATAATCCGCGTCATGAGCCAACCTCTCCTCTCGACCCTCACCTCGCCCGTCGATCAGACGTTCCCCACGCTGACGCCGGCACAGATCGCGCGGATCGAGGAGCACGGGTCCACGCGCCCGATCCGGAGCGGCGAGGTGCTGGTCGAGGCGGGGGACCACGTCGTGCCGTTCTTCGTGGTCAAGGAGGGGCGGCTGGAGGTCGTCCGCCCCGCCGAGGCCACCGAGACGCTCGTGGCCACGCATGGGCCCGGCCAGTTCACCGGCGAGGTCAACATGCTCTCCGGCCGCCGCGCCCTCCTCAAGACGCGCGTGGCCGAATCCGGCGCGGTGATCCAGCTCGATCACGACAGCCTGCTGGCGCTGGTGCAGGTCGATTCCGAGCTGGGCGAGATCTTCATGCGGGCCTTCATCTTCCGCCGGCTGGAATTGATCGCGCACGGCATCGGCGACGTCGTGCTGGTGGGCTCGAATCACTGCTCCGGAACCCTGCGCATACGGGAGTTCCTCACCCGCAACGGCCACCCCTACGCGTACATCGACGTCGACCGCGACGCGGGGGTCCAGGAGCTGCTCGACCAGTTCCAGGTCACCGCCGCGGACATGCCGGTCCTGATCTGCCGCGGCGAGCTGGTGCTGCGGAATCCGACCAATCAGCAGGTCGCCGAGTGCCTGGGCTTCAACGACGAGATCGACGCCAGCCAGATCCGCGACCTGCTCATCCTCGGCGCCGGTCCCGCGGGGCTGGCGGCCGCCGTGTACGGCGCCTCGGAGGGGCTCGACGTGCTGGTCCTGGAGTCGAGCGTGCCCGGAGGCCAGGCGGGCTCGAGCTCGAAGATCGAGAACTATCTCGGCTTCCCCACCGGCATCTCGGGCCAGGAGCTGACGGCGCGCGCCTACACGCAGGCCCAGAAATTCGGCGCCGGGGTCCTGATCGCCAAGGGGGCCCGGCGGCTCCTGTGCGACCGCAGGCCCTACGCCATCGAGATGGACGACGGCCAGCGTGTGCCGGCGCGCACCATCGTCATCGCCACGGGCGCCGAATACCGCAAGCCGTCCCTGGAGGATCTGGCGCGGTTCGAGGGCGCCGGCGTCTACTACGGCGCCACGTTCATGGAGGCGCAGCTCTGCGCGGGCGAAGAGGTGATCGTGGTGGGCGGCGGCAACTCGGCCGGCCAGGCGGCGGTCTTCCTCGCCCAGACAGCCCGGCACGTGCACATCCTCGTGCGGTCGAACGGGCTGGCGGAGAGCATGTCGCGCTACCTGATCCGGCGCATCGAGGACAACCCGGCGATCACCCTGCGCACGCGCACGGAGATCGTCGGTTTCGAGGGGGAGACTCACCTCGAAAAGCTGACCTGGCGGGACCAGCGCACCGGCACGGACCGGGCCGGACCTCTCGAAGGACGAGCTCAACGCCGCGCGCTGGCCGCTCCCCCGGCGCCCCTATCTCCTGGAGACGAGCCTCCCCGGCGTGTTCGCGGTGGGCGACGTCCGCGGCGGCAGCGTCAAGCGCGTGGCGTCAGCCGTGGGCGAGGGCTCGATCTCGGTCTCGTTCGTGCACCGGGCGCTCCAGGAGTAGAGAGCCGCCTATCCGTGGATGGTGCGGGTGTAGCCGTTCTCGGCGATCACCGCGCCC
>QHVW01000288.1 GCA_003223675.1 Acidobacteriota bacterium | reverse complement strand
TTGGCGCCGTCGACTCCCCAGGCGAGCGCCTGACTAAACGGTGGCAGCGGCGTCCCATTCTGCAGATGATCCACGATCTCTTTAGCCCTCGGAAGCAGCGTCTTTTCCCATCCCTTTCCGCTCATTGGAATACTCGCCTTTCTCCGGCTGGACCGGCACCCGAGCACGGTCCGCAGGGATTTATCGATATGGCAATTCGGACAACCGTCTTAGATATAAAATTACTTTTAGGGTCTGCTCACAATCTATCAGAGATCCGCGGATTCCGCAAGGGGCAGACCCGACGCCGGGCGTACCCGCTTGGCTCCCCCGCCCCTCCTCTGATAAACCTCCCTCCACCCGCCACCCCCGGCCGGAGGCTGGCAGGTGATCTGCACGCGAGGCGCAGAGGGGAGGACACGACGTGGGAGATCCGGCAGACGTGAAGAGCACAGGGGTGGACCTGGCCGAGCCCGAGACGGCGGTCCGGGCCGCGGAGCCGGCGCCGCGGCGGGGGAGCGACCCGCTCTGGTACAAGGACGCGATCATCTACGAGGTCCACGTGCGGGCCTTCTTCGACTCGGACGGCGACGGCCGGGGGGATTTCCAGGGGCTCAACCTCCGGCTCGACTACCTGCGCGACCTCGGGGTGACCGCCGTCTGGCTGCTGCCGTTCTACCCCTCCCCCTGGCGCGACGACGGCTACGACATCTCCGACTACACCAGCGTCCACCCCGCCTACGGCACTCTGGAGGACTTCCAGCGCTTCCTGGACGAGGCGCACAAGCGGGGCCTCAAGGTGATCACCGAGCTGGTGATCAACCACACGTCGGACCAGCATCCGTGGTTCCAGCGCGCCCGGCTCGCCCCTCCCGGCTCGCCGGAGCGCGACTTCTACGTCTGGAGCGACACCGACAAGAAGTACGCCGGCACGCGGATCATCTTCACCGACACCGAGACCTCGAACTGGACCAAGGACCCGGTCGCCAACGCGTTCTACTGGCACCGCTTCTTCTCGCACCAGCCGGACCTCAACTTCGACAACCCGCTCGTGCAGCAGGAGGTCTTCAAGGCGCTCGACTTCTGGATGGAGATGGGGGTCGACGGGTTGCGTCTCGACGCCATCCCCTACCTCTTCGAGCGCGAGGGGACGAACAACGAGAACCTGCCGGAGACGCACGCTTTCCTGAAGCAGCTCCGCGCCCACGTGGACGCGAAGTTCCCCAACCGCATGCTGCTGGCCGAGGCCAACCAGTGGCCGGAGGACTCGATCGCCTACTTCGGCGATCCGGCCACCGGCGGCGACGAGTGCCACATGTCGTTCCACTTCCCGGTGATGCCGCGCCTCTTCATGTCGGTGCGCATGGAGGACCGCTATCCGATCATCGACATCCTCCAGCAGACGCCGCCCATCCCGGAGAAGGCGCAGTGGGCGATCTTCCTGCGCAATCACGATGAATTGACGCTGGAGATGGTCACCGACGAGGAGCGGGACTACATGTACCGCGTCTACGCGGCGGACAGGGACCAGCGGATCAACGTCGGCATCCGCCGGCGCCTGGCGCCGCTGCTGGGCAACGACCGGCGGCGCATCGAGCTGCTCAACGCCCTGCTCTTCTCGTTGCCGGGCACGCCCGTCCTTTATTACGGCGACGAGATCGGCATGGGGGACAACTTCTATCTCGGCGACCGCAACGGCGTGCGCACCCCCATGCAGTGGAGCGCGGACAAGAACGCCGGCTTCTCGCGGGCCAATCCGCAGCGGCTCTATCTGCCGGTGATCGTCGATCCCGAGTACCACTACGAGGCGGTGAACGTGGAGGCCCAGCAGGGGAACCCCCATTCGCTGCTCTGGTGGATGCGGCGGGTGATCGCCCTGCGCAAGCGCCATCCGGCGTTCAGCCGCGGCACCTTGGAATTCATTCAGCCGGACAACCACCGGATCCTGGCCTTCCTACGGCGGACGCCGGAGGAGACGCTGCTGGTAGTGGCGAGCCTCTCGCGCTTCTCGCAGCACGCGGAGCTGGATCTCTCGGAGCTGGCCGGTCTCACGCCGGTCGAGCTGTTCGGCCGTTCGCAGTTCCCCAGGATCACCTCCGCCTCGTACGGGCTCACGCTCGGTCCCCATTCGTTCTACTGGTTCTCGCTGGTGCAGGACCCGGCGCAATTCGGCCGCGCCCGGCAGTCGGCGCGGAGCGAGACGCCGGCCGGCGAGATGCCCGTCCCCGTGCTCACCGTCGAGGGGAGCTGGCGGGGTTGCCTGGAAGGGAAGGCCAAGCGGGACCTCGAGAGCGTCCTCCTCGACGTGCTCCCCGCCCGCAACTGGTTCGGCGGCAGGGCGCGGACGCTGCGGGCGGTCGAGATCGCCGAGGTGATCCCGGTGGGGGAGGACGACGCGGGCGATGCGGTCATCGCTCTGCTCGACGTCGATTCCGCGGACGCCGAGGCTGAGACGTACGTGCTGCCGCTCGCCTTCGCGCCGTCCCGGCGGGCCGGGGACCCCATGGCCGCCGGAGCGGTGGCCCGGCTGGAGCCCGACTCCTTGGAGGAGATGGGGGGGGTGCTCTACGATCCGCTGGGCGAGCCCCGCTTCTCGCGCACGCTGCTGGCGGCCATCGAGCGCGGCGAGCGCTTCCGCGGCCAGCGCGGCGATCTGGTGGCCGAGCCTTCGCCGGTCTTCCCGGAGCTCCGCGGCGAGGGGGACCTGGAGCCGGCACCGCTGCCGGCCGGGCCGAGCAACACCTCGATCCGCTACGGCGACCGGCTGGTGCTGAAGGTCTTCCGGAAGGTCGAGCCGGGGATCAATCCCGATCTGGAGGTCGGCCGCTTCCTCACCGACCGCACCGACTTCCAGCACATCCCGCGGGTGGCCGGATCGCTGGAGATCCGGCAGCGGGCAGGCGAGCCGGTGACGCTCGGCATCCTCCAGGAATTCGTGCCCAACGAGGGGGACGCCTGGAGCTACACGCTCGACGCCCTCGGCCGCTACTTCGACCGCGTGCTCACGCAGTGGCGGAGCACCGCGGCCGTCCTCCCCGCCGGACCGCTGATCGATCTGGCGGCGCGGGAGATGAGCGCCGACGATTTCGAGCGCATCGGCACCTACGTGCCACAGGCACGGCTGCTCGCCGAGCGCACGGCGGAGCTGCACGTGGCCCTCGCCTCGGGCACGGGGAAGGACTTCGAGCCGGAGCCCTTCTCGGAGCTCTACCAGCGGTCGCTGTATGATTCGATGCGCTCGCTCACCAAGAAGAACCTGCGGCTCCTGCGGCAGAAGCTGGCCGGGCTGCCCGAAGCGGTGCGAGGGGAGGCGGACTGGGTGCTCGGCGCCGAGGAGCGGATCCTGGAGCGCTTCCCGCGCCTGACGGGGCGGAAGCTCGCCGCCGAGCGCATCCGCACGCATGGGGACTATCATCTGGGGCAGGTGCTGTTCACGGGGCGCG
>QHVW01000287.1 GCA_003223675.1 Acidobacteriota bacterium | reverse complement strand
CACCGGGATCAGCGCTTTGTCGGGTGGAGGCAGCTCCGGGTGGGGTCCGGTGCCGGCGGAGACGGGCTGCCGGGAGGTGGAAGCGCAGCCGGCGAGGGCCCCTGTGAGGATCAAGATGGCTGCGGCGAGGGCGAGGCGGTGGGTGGGGCGGGGCGCGGTCCTTATCATGAAGGAGGCGCGGAGCAAGAATCGGGCCGTGGGCCTGCCTGGCGCGGTGGCCACCTACCTACGGCGAAGGGGTAGAGACGTCCCAGTCCGTTTCAGCACAACCCCCGCAGGCCACCAACGTCGGGACGTCTCTTCGGAGGGTATGCCCTGCCGGAACCCAGTGCTGCCGGAGCGCGATCTGGATCGATCGGCGCGGGTAGTAGGCGTCGATGGCCTCGGGAGGGAGACGTCCCGACGATGGCGGCCTGCCCGCGTCGTGCTGAAACGGACTGGGGCGTCTCTACCGCCTCCGCCGAGCGTTTTTCGCCCGCGCAGCCAGCCCTGTAACCTAATTCTCTCTTCCGCGCCTGACTACAAAGGGTTACTACCAAGGAGGGAACCACCATGCCACAGTCTCCCGGAAACGACAGTGCCAAGACGGTCCAGACTCCAGCCACCGCGGTGGTCCCGCGCGCCAACGTGCGTGGTGGGACGCTGATCGGCGGCGTCGACAGGCTGCCGGCCGATGCCGCGCCGCCGCTGCTGCAACTGGTGCAGGTCAAGGCCGGCCAGCCGGTCCCTCCGGCCGTGCAGCAGGCCGCGGAGGCGGCGTTCCTCAAGGTGGTCGCCGGGCTCAAGGCGGGCTCTTCGATCCCTCTTCCCGCGAAGGTGCGCGACCAGATCCTCTCGGCGAGCGACGACCAGCTCCGCGCCCTGCTGGCGAGGAGCATCCCGCGGGTCCGCGCCTTTCTCGAGCAGGCGAAGAAATTCACCCCTTCGCCGGGGAAGAAGCCGAGCGGCGCCCGGCCGAAGATCGCGCCCCTGGACTTGCCCCTGGTGACGCCGGACGCTCCCACCAACGTCACCGCCGGCGCTGGGAACGCCTCGGCCCTCGTCCAGTGGACGGCGCCGGCGCAGACGGTCACCACCTACACGGTGACGCCGTTCGTGGGGGGTTGACGCCGTCCGCGCTGGTCCTCGGGCTCACCAACGGCACGACGTACACGTTCAGGGTGAAGGCCACCAACCTGGCCGGGACCTCCCCGGACTCGGCCCCCTCGAACGCCGTGACCCCCGCCACGGCGTCGACCTCGACGCCGTTCCTGCCGGCCCTCCCCGCGCTCAGCGCCGCGCCCGTCCTGCAGCTCGACCCCGCCGCGGAGACGGCGCGCGCCCTGTTGTCGGAGGCGGGCCGCATCGGCGCCCAGTGGCGCTTCGAGTATCTGAAGGCACAGGCGATCCGCGCGGCGCAGGAGTCGCTCGCCTATGAGACCCACATCACCACCCTGATGCAGATGACGATCTCCAAGGCGACCGCCGCCGAGCAGATCCTCAACGCGACCCTGCGCGACGCCGCGGCCCGCCTCGACACCATCGACACCAGCATCGCCCAGCTCAGCGGTCTGCCCGCGATTGGCGAGCTGGTCGGCCCGCTGGCGGACGCCGCCTCCGACGCGCTCCTCCTGCCGCGCTTCCTGCTCTTCCTCGCGCGCACCAGCCCGATCGATTTCTGGGTCGGCATGTTCGAGGCGATGATCAGCGATCTCGCCTCCGTGTTCTTCTCGGACACCGACTTCTCGCGCACCAGAGCCTTCCTCGCCAAGGCGTTCAGCGACGATCTCGACGGCGTCCGGACCGGGGTGCGGCAGGCCGTGACCGACCTGCTGCAACGGCTCGACGACGAGGTGGATCAGATCGTCGCGCCCCTCAAGAAGGCGATCGCCGAGGTCGTGGGTGGCACGTCGAAGGCGATGGCGGACGTCTTCGAGGCTTTCGACCTGCCGCTGCTGATGAGCCCGCCGGCGGCCGGCTCGACCCTCGACGTGCCCGACGCCGATCCCCTGGCGCAGCACGCCCAGGAGCTGCTCAGCGAGGTGGAGAAGCAGGCCGACCTCATCAAGCAGGCGATCCGCGACCGCCTGCAACCGCTGCTGGGGACCGGCAGCGACAAGTTCGTGGAGCTCGCGATCATCTACCTCGCCATCCCCATCCTCGCCTTCCTGGTGATCTCGCTGGCCGGCGGGCCGTTCAGCGCCGCGCTGCTGGCCGCCGTCGTGCTCATCGCCGCCGAGGAGCTGGTCCATCTCCTGCTCAAGTGGCTGACCGGCCCCCTGCTCAACAAGATCGACGAGGTCCGCCGCCTGGCCAACGGCCTCATCGCCCAGCTCAACCGCCTGTTCGCGCAGCAGGCGAGCCTGGCGCAGAACCTGAGCCCGGAGCTGATCCTGGAGATGCTGGCCAACCAGGTGCGCGAGCTGCGCGACCTGCTGCCGGACGAATTCGTGCGCGAGGCCTCCGCGCTGTTGCAGGCGGCGCGCGACGTGGTGCTGCGCGACGGGCTGGGGCTGGCCCTGGCGGCGGAGCAGGCGCTCGGCAGCGAGCACGGCACCGCTTTCGACGTCATCCGCGATCAATACCTTTCATCGCTGCCCGCGGCCACCCAGCTCCCGGCCGGGACCGATCCTTCGCTCTTCGCCGGCGCCGCCCTGCTGCGCGATCTCGGGCGGCTGGAGCAGCAGCGCACGTCGCTCCAGGACGGCAGGGAGACCGAGCTGACGGTCCGCCTGTCGCTGTTGCGGCTGCTCGGCGGCGATCCCCTGAGCCTGGTGACCACGCCGGGGGAGCTCCCCCGTTTCCTCTCGACCCGCGAGGCGGTGGTGAGCCTCACCGAGAGCGACCTCATCGACGACCGCTATCCGGGGATCTACCGGGCGCTGATCAAGGAGGTCCGGCTGGCGGGGATCTTCAATACGCTCCCCCTGGGCTCGACCACCGGTGGCGTCCCCATCAGCGTCACCCATCTCGGCACCTCGCGCACGCGGATCAAGCGCGGCGCCAACCCCTCGGCGCCTCCGCTCAAGCTCCCCGAGTGCGTCCATCTTGCCGAGGAGGACTTCGCGCTGCAGGCCGCCGATCAGACGGAGCTCGAGAAGATGGTCGCGAGCGCCTTCCGGACGGTGCACCTGTTGACCCGCCGGACCTACTTCCAGATCCTCCTCATCGAGATCCTCTTCGGGATTCCCGATGAGATCGGCCTCCCGTTCCAGCAGGCGAGCGTCGCCCTCGTCCCCGGCGCCGTCGCGGGGCGCATCTCGTCCGTGCTCGACGTCTGCGGCTTCGTCGATCCCGCCTCGTGCCGCCAGCGCGCGGAGCAGATCCTGCGCGCCATGTCGTGGAGCAACCTGGTCGGATTCCTGCTCGACGGCACCACGACGGCCAACCTCGACCAGGTGCCGCCGTTCAGCAACCTGACGCCCGCGATCGCACAGGTCGCCCAGACCCTCCGCACCGGTTTCCAGGGATCGACGGACCTCCGCCCCGGCTTGCAGGAGGTGGCGGCCGAGGCGTACCGCGCGGCCATCGAGGCCTTCCAGCACCGCATCGGCAAGTGGGGCGGCGCCTATCTGGAGGAGGACCCGGACTCGCAGGTGCGCAGCCTCGGCTTCGCCACCCTCGTCCGCCCGCAGGAGGCGGAGACCGCCCTCTTCACCCTGTTCCCGCCGCCGGCGCCGGCCACGGCCACGCTTGCCGGCGTGCCGCCGTCGGCCGCGGACGGCACGCCGGTGGGCGCCGTGCCCACCCTGCAATACCGGCCGTTCGAGAACCGTGGCATCGACGGCCGGCTCCTGCTGCGCCTGGAGCCGGGGGCGGACGGCATCGCCCAGCTCAGCGACCACCTGAGCGACGTGGTGATCGACGTCGTGGTCCGCGCCCTGTACGACCCGGACCTGGCGGCCACGGTGCGGGCCAGCCGGCGGCAGCGCCGGAGCCTGCTCGGCCTGGTGGGCACCCTGCCGGCGCTGGCGCGGACGATCCTCATCCCCGGCACGCGGCCGGAGGTGCAGGCCGCCACCGGCGAGGTGCGCACCGTCCACTTCAGCCTCCGCGCCCTGCGCGACCGCGCCATCGACGCCTGGACGGCGGCCCTGGAGCTCGATCCCACGCTGGTGCCCACGATCGCCGCCCTCGGGCCCCTGGCCCGCCTGACGCCCGACCAGCCGTACACGCCGCTCCGGCCGACCGGCGGCTCGCCGCTCAACGTCGCCGTCGCCCTGGGCTCCACCGCGCCGGCGAAGCTGACCGAGCCGCTGCTGCTCGACGTGGAGCGCACGGTGGGAGTGGGGCTCGCCGATCTCGGATTCCCCACGAACGTGCTGAGCGCCGGATTCCCAATCCTGGAGGACGCCAAGCTCCTCGGCTTCGGCGTCGCGGTCATCCCGACCAAGGACGGCGTGCGCCCGCCGGGCACGCTCCCGGACGGCACGGATCCGATCGGGCTCACCCTCAAGGTGGATTCGCTGCTCGGTCCGCTGCTCCCGGGCTTCGGCACGCCGGCGCCCCTGAAGCAGCGGCTGGCGCTGACGCCGTTCTCGACCGCGACCGGCTCGCCGTCCGTGCGGCTGGCCGACGTCCTCAACGCGGCGACGCCCCCGGCGATCACCGCCACCATCCCGGCCGCCGCGTTCGCCGCGCCGCAGCTCGTCTACGACGTCGTCTTCAGCTTCACGTTCACCGTGCCGACGCTGCTCGCCGCGACGGCGCTCGACGCCGTGCGGTGAGGTCGAGCGGATGCTAGTCCGGGCACCGATGGCACAGCGGCAGGCGTTTCTCCCGCCGGATAAGCCGGCGGAAGGCCCGGAAGCGGGCGCCGTTCCAGACCTCCAGGAACGACGACTCGAAGACGTTGCCCATGTCCAGCGTGAGGCACGGATAGAGCCGCCCCCGGGGATCGACGAAGGCGTAGTTCTCCATCGTCGTGCAGGTCAGCTT
>QHVW01000286.1 GCA_003223675.1 Acidobacteriota bacterium | reverse complement strand
TATCCCACGGGACCGGCGACGCGGCGCAACCTTCGCGCGGATTGGCCCCGCCGCCCCGGCTCCGGAGGAGGCCCCGGAGCGACGATCGCCACGGGGATGTTACCGGGAACGGCGGGATGAAATCGGAAAGCTGAGGCCTCGGTTTCATCATTGCGCCAGAGCTGAGAACGCGCCCCGCTCCACGGGGTAGGGGGGAAGGTCCGGTCGGGTGGGGCCGCGCGTGGGCGGCGCCGGTGGAAAGTGTTTTTCAGGATATCCGGCGATCCACGTTCCTGGTATGGCACTTGCAGAATGGCTGTGCCGGCTCATCTCTCTCTACGTTGGAGCGGAGATGAGGAATGGAGGTCGATGTATGAGCTCTGTTCTGGCGAAGCGCTTGTCCCTGGTCCTTGCCTCCGCCGTTCTCTCTTCCATCCCAGCGTCGGCGACGAATGCTCCCAGCAACCTGTCGGCGGCGGGAGCGTCGAGCAGTCAGGTCAATCTGAGCTGGACGGACAACTCGACGGATGAGATCGGTTTTACATTCGCTTTCGACACGAACAGCGGCTTGACGAATCCGACCTATGTCTATGCGGGCGGCGTCAACACCACCAGCTATCTCCATACCGGGCGCGCCCCGGCCACGACGTATTATTACAAGATCAAGGCGGAGGGAAATCCGGACTCGGCGTGGACCGCGGTCACAGGTGCCACGACCGCGCCGTCCGGCCTGACGGCGACCGCCCCCTCCAACAGCGAGATCGACCTCACCTGGACGGGCAACGGCAGCAATTCCGCCGTCATCGGCTACACCTATGCTCTGGCCACCAACGCCTCCTTCACCGGCGCGACCTATCATTGGGTGGCCGGCAACGGCAGCGCCAGCGCCGCGCAGACGGCGCTGGGCACGGCCACGACCTATTGGCTCAAGATCAAGGCCGAGGGGACCTCGGATGCCCTGGACTCCCCCTTCGGAGCGGTCGTCACGGCGACGACGACGCCGGCAAACCTGGCGGCGAGCGTGGCTTCGAGCAGCCAGATCAATCTGTCGTGGACGGGGAACGCCAGCAATTCGAACATCATCGGCTACACGATCGCCTACGCCACCACCAGCACTTTTTCGGGCGCGGTCTATCACTACGTGGCGGGAGCCGGAGCCACCAGCTTCAACTGCACGGGCCTGTATCCCGGAACCACCTACTATTACAAGATCAAAGCGGAGGGCACGTCGGATCCGTACGATTCCGCGTTCACCACCTACATCACCGCGACGACGGGCGGAGCGGCCGGCGGCGGCACCCCGGTCTCCTCGCACTTCGCCGGCATCAACGCGTGGATGCCGCCCGCCATCGGGAATCATCCCTTCAATGGAAAGTTGCAGACGGACCCGAACGATCCGCTGTGGACGGACGTCCAGGCGAGCGGCGCGGGGATCATGAGATATGGCGGGCACGGCGTCGACCAGTACGCGGATCCGGCGTTGACGGCGACCCTGGATCAATACCTGGGGATGGTGGACGCCATGCGGAGCAAGGGGATCGAGCCGGTCCTCCAGGTGCCCGTCAACGCGGGAGGCTTCAGCGCGTCGCAGGCCGCGGACATCGTCAGCTACGTCAACGTCACCAACTCCCGGGCGGTGAAGTACTGGGTGATCGGCAACGAGCCCGATCTGCCCGGCGGGACCTACGGGTCGTCCGGCTACACGGCCGCCCAGGTCGCGGGATACCTCATGCCCTTCGCCTCGGCCATGAAAGCCGCCGACCCCACCATCAAGATCATCGGCCCGGAAACCGCGTGGTACGACGGCAACATCCTCAACAACCTGACGGTCTGTGACGGCAGCGCCGACGGCGTCAGCAAATTCGACGTCACGGGCACGGACGGCAACGGCCATACCTATGTGGACATCCTTTCTTTCCATTTCTATCCGTTCAATGGCACCCAGACCCGGCCGGACGTGATCTCCAAGCTCATGGCGACGGGCGGCTTCAAGGACAACCTCGTCGCCCTGAAGGCGAGGCTGGACGCCTGCAACAGCCATCATGGAAGGACGGGTGACAACGCCCTCGAGATGGCGGTCACCGAGGCCAACGTCAATTACAGCCAACCCTCGGGGGACGGCGTCTCCGGCGTCGGCGCGATGAGCTTCCTCGGCGGCCAATTCTGGGCCGAGCTGATGGGGATCGCCATGCAGCAGGGAGTCGACTTCGTCACCTTCTGGAGCGTCATCGAAGGCAACGGGCTCAGCTACATCAGCAGCGACGGGACGACGAAGCGCCCCACCTATTACCATTTCCAGATGGTGGCCCAGAATTTCCGGGGGAGCTCCGTCGCCGCGACGGACAACCAGGCCAACGTCAAAACGTTCGCCGCCGCGGACGTCGACCAGATCGCCGTCTTGATCATGAATCAGGACCAGACGAGCAGCTTCAATTACACGGTCCGGCTGGATACCGGCACCGTCTCCGGCGCCAATCCTCTGAAGATCAACGTCGATGCCGGGGTCGCCGCCGAATACAGCGACACCCTCGCGACCGAGTCGAGCGTCGTCCTGATCTTCGATACCTCCGGAGCGCTCCGGAAGAAGATCGAGTACAAGCTTCACGGCCATGCGGACTCGAACCTGCCGCCGGCCACGACGACCTATTGACCGCCCGGGCGGGGCCTACCGCCGCCGCCTCAGCGATCCGTACCAGAGATAGAAGCAGAGCCCCAGGAAGAGCAGGGCCGAGACGATCTGCGAGACCGGATCGATATCGAAGAACGGCGTCTTGATCAGCTCCTCCTTGTACCAGGGGAAGAGGCGCAGGGCCGCGCCGAAGACGCCGCCCAGGGCGCCGCCGGCCATCAGCCCGGAGGCGATGATCACCCCCCGCTCGCGGATGCCCCGCCCCTCCTCGCCGCCCATCGTCTCGGAGCGCCGGTTCAGCCAGTGGGAGAGGAAGCCGCCCACCAGCGCCGGCGTGTTCAGCTCCAGGGGGAGGTACATGCCGAGCGCGAAGATCAGCGGCGGTATGCCGAGCAGCTCGACCACGATGGCGATCACCGCGCCGACGGCGAAGAGCGCGTACGGGATCGGCTGCTGGCTCATGAACCCCTGGACGAGCGCCTTCATGATCGAGGCCTGCGGCGACGCCAGCACCACGCGGACGTCGCCGGGCGCCGCCTCGCCGAATTGAAAGGTTTTCGCCAGCAGCACGATAGTCAAGGCCGCCGCCACCGCCGAGGCCAGGATGCCCAGGAACTTCACCCGCTCCTGCACCGCCGGCGTCGAGCCCAGCCAGTAACCGGTTTTGAGGTCGGTGATCGTCTGCCCCGAGACCGAGAGCGCCGTGCAGACCATGCCGGCGACCGCCATCACGAAGAACATGCCGGTGGTCCCGGAGAGGCCGAAGCGCAGCATCACGATCGAGGAGATGATGATGGTCAGCATCGTCATCCCCGAAACCGGATTGCGCGCCGTGGTGGCGATCGCGTTCGCCGCCACCGAGGCGAAGAAGAACGAGAAGACGAGGGTCAGCAGCAGGCCCACCAGCGCGGCCAGCAGCGTCCCCTCCAGGGTGTTGAAGAAGACCCCGGCCACCACGGCGGTGATGATGACGCCGACCAGGATGGTGGTGATCGGCATGTCGCGGTCGGTGCGCTCCTGCCCCGCGTCCTCGCCGTGCTTGAACGCCTTGGCGGCGATCGCGAAAGAGCCCTGGATGATGCGCAGCGACTTGAGGATGCCGAAGATGCCGGCGGTGGCGATCGCGCCGACCGCGATGAAGCGGACGTAGTTGCGGAAGATCGCTCCGGCGTCCATGCCGGGGGTGATCGGCTTGCTCAGATAGCCGGTGAGGAAGCCGTCGCGGCCGAAATACCAGATCAACGGCACCAGGATGAAGTTCGAGAGAGCGCCCCCCGCGCACAGGAT
>QHVW01000285.1 GCA_003223675.1 Acidobacteriota bacterium | reverse complement strand
TGCCCGCCCCGCGCAGTACCACCGGCCGCGGAATATCCACGAGGCGTTGCGGTGGCACTTCAAGGATCTGTTCGGGCATGGACATCCCTCGTCCCTCCAGCAACTGGAGGAATTCCATTCCCAGGGCATCACCCCCGAATTCGTGCGCGGCATCCAGGCGGCCGGCTACCGCGACATCTCCGCTTCGCATCTGGTGGAGCTCCATCTCCACGGCGTCGAGCCCGACTGGGCTCGAGGGATGAGCGCGTCCGGCTACCGGCGCCTGCTCCCCTTCCAGCTCATCGAGCTGCACCAGCACGGCATCTCCCCCGAGTGGCTCCGCGGCATGGTCCAGGCGGGCTACGGCGGCGTGGCCCCGGACCAGCTCATCTCCATGCACCAGCACGGCATCGACGGCGAATCCGTCCGCCGGGCCGGCATCTCGGGCGGGCGCCCGTCGCCGGAGGAGCTGATCTCGATGCAGGCGCGGGGCAGGCTCGGCGGATAATCCCTCCGAACCCCCCTGAGATCCCGCCGGAAGGCGGGATTCTGGTTTTTCAAGCCTCAAAAACCGGTCCCAAGCCTCAAAATCAGTTTTTGAGCCTCAAAAACCCAGTTTTGAGGCTCCAAACCCAGTTTTGAGCCTCAAAACCGGTTCGGAGCCTCAAAATCTCGCCGAATGCCTGAAAAAGCGGGCCGGAAGCCTGAAAAACGCGCCGGATCCCTGAGAAAGGGCTCCGAGGCCTGAATGCTGAATCCTTGCCCGGGGATTTCGGGAGAGAATGGTCCAAGAGCCGCCCTTCCCGGAGGTGACGCCATGAAAGCCGTTGGACTCTACAAGTACCTCCCCATCGACCACCCCGAAAGCCTGCTCGACGTCGAGGTCCCCAAGCCGGAGCCGCACGGCCGGGACCTGCTGGTGCGGGTGCGGGCGGTGTCGGTCAATCCCGTGGACGTCAAGGTCCGCTCGCCCAAGGACAAGACCGAGACGAAGCCCAAGATCCTGGGCTGGGACGCCGCGGGCACGGTGGAGGCCGTGGGCGAGGAGGTCTCGCTGCTCAAGGCGGGCGACGAGGTCTACTACGCGGGGAATCTCAACCGGCAGGGGTGCGACGCCGAATATCACCTGGTGGACGAGCGGATCGCCGCCCGCAAGCCGCGCAGCCTCTCGTTCGAGGAGGCCGCCGCCATGCCGCTCACCACCATCACCGCCTGGGAGGCGCTGTTCGACCGCATGGGCGCGCGCCCGCACCAGCTCGCCGAGCAGTCCGAGCAGAGCGTCCTCATCATCGGTGGAGCCGGGGGAGTCGGCTCGATCGCCATCCAGATCGCCAAGCAGGTGGCCGACCTGTGCGTCATCGCCACCGCCTCGCGCGAGGAGAGCGAGGCGTGGTGCCGCGAGCTGGGCGCCGACGAGGTGATCGACCACCGGGAGCCCCTGCCGCGCGAGCTGCAACGGATCGGCATGGGCGAGGTGGACTACATCCTGTGCTGCAACAGCCTGGAGACGTACGTGCCGGTCTTCGCCGAGGTGATCAAGCCGCAGGGGAAGATCTGCACCATCATCGGCGCCAAGGGGAATCAGCCGATCAACATCAACGCGTTGCAGGGGAAGAGCGCGACCTTCTGCTTCGAGCTGATGTTCACCCGGCCGATGTTCCAGACGCCGGACATGGCTGCGCAGCACGACCTGCTGAAGGAGACCGCCCGCCTGCTGGACGAGGGGACGCTGCGCCACACGATGCGGGAGAATTTCGGTCCCCTCAACGCCGCCAACCTGCGCCGGGCGCACGCCGCGATCGAGGCGGGGCACACGATCGGCAAGGTGGTGCTGAGCGGCATCGATTGATCCCCTGATCCAGGCCCCGGTTTCCTCTTCTCGCCGCACTCTTATTGAAGAGGAGCGTCGCTCCCGCCGCCCCCAAGAGCTAGATCGGAGGAATCATCATGAACAAAGTCGACGTGATCCGTGCCTGGAAAGACCCCGTCTACCGTGCCCGCCTGAGCCGCGAGGAGATCGCCGGCCTGCCCGACCATCCGTCCGGGCTCCTCGAGCTGGACGAGGGGCTGCTCAAGGAGGTCGCGGGCGCCGCCACTCTCACGACCTACAAGACCTGCACCGCCTACACCTCCAGCCAGGCGCGCGGGTGCTGCAAATAGGTGTCAGCCGCCGGGCCGCTTGATCCTGCGGCCTGGCGTGCTCTCTCGCTCGCCGAGCGGGCCGCCGCGCCGGTCCCCAAGGGGACGGCGGCCGCCGAGCCGGACGAGCTGTCCCGTTTCCGTCTCGCGCAGTGGCGGGACCTCTCCGCCTTCCGGTCCGGCGATGCGCTCGCCCGCCGGCTGGCGGACGAAGGGCTGGACCAGACCTCCTTCGAGCGGCTGCTGGCCGAGCCCGCGGACGCGGTGGGGGCCCGCCTGCCCGAGACGCCGAAGTGGCTCACGGAGCTGGCCGATGCCTTCGCAACGGCGCCGCTCGACGGTGAGCCGCTCCCGCTGCCCCCTGGCCTGCGGGATGAGCCGGTGGCCGGTTTCCTGGCGCTGGTCCAGCCGCTGATCGAGCGGGCGCGCGGCCGGCTCCGCGCCGGGCTCGCGGCGATCTGCCGCGCGGCGAGCCCGCCGTTCTCCCCCGCGGAGGCGGAGCGGCTGGCCACCGAGCCGCTCGCCTACCGCCTGCTGCCGGTGCTGGTGCGGACGCTGGTGCTGGAGCTGAACGTGGCGCGGGTCCAGGGCCTGCTGGCCGGCGAGACGGCGGAGGAGCGCTTCGCCGCCTTCGTCGAGCGGCTGCGCCGGCCCGAGACCGCGAGCGAAATCCTGAGCGAATATCCGGTCCTCGCCCGGCTGGCGACCGAGGAGCTGGACGCCTGGGTCGAGGTCTCGCTGGAGCTTTTCGAGCGCCTGGCCGGAGACTGGCCCGATCTCGTGGCGACCTTTTTCCACGGCCAAGACCCGGGAGCGCTGACCGGGTGCGACGGCGGCGCCGGCGACCGCCACCGCGGCGGCCGGTCGGTGCGCGTCCTGGAATTCGCCGCCGGCGCGCGGCTCGTCTACAAGCCGCGGCCGATGGCCGCCGACGCCCATTTCCAGGAGCTCCTCGCCTGGGTCGAATCCCTGGAGGAAGACCTCTCCTTCCGCCGGCTGTCCGTGCTCGACCGCGGCGACTACGGCTGGATGGAGCACGTGGCCGCGGTCGGGTGCGCCACGGAGGGGGAGGTCGCCCTCTACCACCGCCGCCTCGGCGGCCTGCTCGCCCTGCTCTACGCCCTGGAGGCCACGGACTGCCATTACGAGAACCTGATCGCGGCCGGTGACCAGCCGGTGGTGGTCGATCTCGAATCGCTGTTCCACCCGCGCTGGGAGATCAAGGACCCCGCGCGGCCGGACGAGCGGCTGGCGGGGGACGCGCTGGGGGAATCGGTGCTGCGCATCGGGCTCCTCCCCTTCCAGGTGGGCCAGGGGGAGGGAGCGGTCGATCTGAGCGGCGTCGCCTCCGTGGCGGGCCAGCCCAGCCCGCAGCCGGTGCTCCAGTGGCGCGGCGCCGGCACCGACGAGATGCGGGCCGTCCGCGAGCGGGTCACCATGGAGGGGGCGAGCAACCGTCCGTCCCTCGACGGCCGGGAGATCCAGGCCGCGGAATTCACCGCGGAGATGGCGGCCGGCTTCTCCACGGTCTACCGGCTGCTGGCGGCGCACCGCGCGGAGCTCCTCACCCGCCTCGACCGGTTCGCGGACGATCCCGTGCGGGCCGTGCTGCGGGCGACCCGGATCTACGGCCTGCTGCTCGCGGAGAGCTACCATCCGGACGCCCTGCGCGACGCGCTCGATCGCGACCTGGTCTTCGACCGCCTCTGGATCGGCGTCGACGATCAGCCGGTGGTGGCGCGGGCCATCCCCG
>QHVW01000284.1 GCA_003223675.1 Acidobacteriota bacterium | reverse complement strand
GAGATCCTCCTCTTCGAGCCCGCCTCGACCCTCAATACCGGCAATGCGGTGGACGATTCGCGGACGTTGCGGGAGCTGGAGCGGATCTAGCGCGTCCGATCCGCCCGGCGGGCCTTTCGCCGGGGCCGGCCGCTCGTCCGCCGGAGCCGGCAAGCCTCCCGCCGGAGCCGGCGGCCCATTCGCCGGAGCCGGCGAGCCTCCTGCCGGAGTCGGCGGGTCATCCGCCGGAGCCGGCGAGCCGCCTGCCGGGGCCGGCGAGCCTTCCGCCGGAGCCGGCGGATCGCCCGCCGGCGCCGGCAGCTCAACCGCCGGAGCCGGCGAGCCTTCCGCCGGGGCCGGCGAACGCCTCATTCCCGCCGGCGGGCCGGCCGTCGGCCCTTCCGGGCCCTGCGCCGCGCGGTCTCCTAGCGGAACTGGCCGCCGAACCGCTCGATGCGCTGCCGGATCTCGTCCGTGATCCCCCGTAGGGAGGCCAGATCGACGATCTTCCCGATATGGAGGGGCTCGTTCAAGAGGGCGGTCTCAGGTAGTCGCTGAGAGCATGGAGCAGTCGACGGTGCCGCTCGGGAGACACAGAGCCGATAGCTCCCACCACCTCGCGTCGAGGGACGATCCTCAGGAATCCAAGCCGGATCAGAGACTGGGTCAGGAGCCCGCTTGACTTAAAATCGGGATCTCCGGGCGAAATCAGCTCATCGAAAGCCGCAACCTGCTGACGGAGCTGGGTGCTCACCCCGCAAACCAGGAAATCTCCCGGAAAGGGCATCTCGCGGAGGACGATAACGGGGCGCTTCTTTGTTTGCCGGTCGCCTTGGGGTAAGGCGGCAAGAGCGACGTCACCCTCCTTCATAGTCGGGGTTCGGCTCCTTGATCATGTCCAGCGTGTACTCGGGCTCATCGTCACCATAGGCTTCTGCAAACCTCTGGTTGGAGAGCAGAAAGAAGTCCTCACGCGCAGACTCACTTCCAGCAGCCCGAAAAGCCGGTCCACGGCGTCGAGTAGCGCGCTATCGCTCAAGGAGCCTCCCTGGGGATTCCTGAAATTGAAGACGCGGGCGTTCCGGACGATCTTCCCGATGTGGAGGGGCTCGTTCATCTCAGGTCATGGTACCTCGCACCCGTTTGCCCGCCCATGCCGTTATACTTATTGTAATCCTTCCCTGGTAGGGTCACCGCCATGGATGCGGTCGCAGGCTTCGCGATGACGTCAAAGCTAATCTCCCGCCTAACGCGCGACCACCAGAAGCTCGCTGAGACGTACGAGAGCGAGGGGAACAAGCGGAAGGCGGCCGATGCGTACGCCAAGGCGGGCGACCACCAGCGGGCCGCCGCGCTCGCGGCCGAGGCCCAGGACGAGCCGCGGCTGATCCGCTACTCCCTGCTCGCCTTCCTGGGCCGGCTCCCTCCCCGCGCCGACGACCTGGACGCGCGGCAGGCGGGCGACCTCCTGGCCTCCAGCGGCCATTTCGGCGCGGCGCTCCCCCTCTTCGAGCTGGCGGGCGACTACCGGCGGGCGGCCTCGGCGGCGCTCAAGCTGAAGGACAGCGGCCGCGCCGCCCGGTTCTACGAGCAGGGACGGATGTGGACCGAGGCCGCCGCCCACTACGAGCAGGCCGGCCTGTTCGAGGACGCGTTGCGCGTCCTGGAGACCGAGGCGAAGTCCCTGCCGCGGGGCCGGGCCGGGCTCTCCACCCGGGCGCAGGAGCTGAGCCTCAAGCGGGCCGAGCTGCTCATCCAGCTCGGCCGCAGCACGGCGGCGGTGAGCCTCCTGCAACAGCTCCCGCCCTCTATCCGGCGGGCGGAGCTGCTCGAGCGCTCCGGCCGCAACACGGAGGCCATCGAGGCCTATCTCGGCGCCGGCGAGAGCGACCGGGCGCTCAACCTGGCGCGGAGGTCCCCGGACCAGACCCGCCGGGTGGCGGAGATCCATCTCCGCTCCGGGCGCCCCGCGGTGGCGGGCCAGATCTTCGCCAGCCTGGGGCTCGTGCGCGAGGCCGCCGAGGCCTACGAGAAGGCGGAGGACTGGTGGCAGGCCGCCTACCGCTGGGAGACGGTGCGGGAGACCGCGCGGGCCGCGGAGGCCTACCGGCGGGCCGGCCAGCTCCGGGATGCCGCCCGCTGCTTCGCGGCGGCGGGCCAGCCGCTCCAGGCGGCCGAGCTGTACGTCCTGGCGAAGGACTTCGGAGCCGCCGCCGCGCTCCAGGCCGAAGCGGGAGATCTCGCCGCGGCGATCGGCCTCTATATCCAGGCGAACGATCCGGACAAGGCCCTCGCCACCCTGCGGCGGATCCCGACTCAGGAGCCGGGCTATCTCAAGGGGGTCCTGCTCGCGGCCCCCAAGCTGGTCGCGCTGGGACGGGCGGAAGAGCTCCTCCGGCTCCTCAGCCAGGCGCCGGCCCCGGGCGGCCGGAAGCCGGGGGAGACCGGGAGCCTGCTCGACCGGCTCTACTGGGAGGGGCGGGCCCTCGAGGCGCGCGACCAGGCCGCACCGGCGCGGGAGCGCTACGAGAAGATCCTGGGGATCACCCCCTCCCACCGGGACGTGGCCGACCGGCTCGGCCGGCTGGCGCCCCCCGCGACCACCGCGATGGCGCTGCCGTCGATCGGCGGGCTGACGATCGGCCAGCGGCTGGCCAACCGGTACGAGATCCTGGGCGAGCTCGGCAAGGGGGGCATGGGGAAGGTCTACAAGGCCAAGGACCTCGACCTCGGCGAGATGGTCGCCATCAAGACCCTGCTCACCCCGGCCGAGGGGGGCACCGGCGCGGACGAGGAGCGGCTGCTCCGCGAGGTCCAGATCTGCCGCCGTGTCAGCCATCCCAACGTGGTGCGGGTCTTCGACCTCGGGCGCTTCGACGGCGGCGTGTTCGTCACCATGGAGCTGCTGGAGGGGCAGACCCTGGACAACGTGATCTCCCCCTTCGACACGATCCCTCTCTCCCGCGTCCGCTTCTTCATTTCCGAGATCGCGGCGGGCCTCCAGGAGGCCCACGCGCTGGGGATCGTCCACCGGGACCTCAAGCCCAGCAACGTCATGGTGGCGGAGAAGCGGCTCAAGATCCTCGACTTCGGGATCGCCCGCATGTCGGGGGGGTTCGACAGCCGCCTCACCCGCACGGGCTTCGCCTTCGGCTCGCCGATGTTCATGTCCCCCGAGCAGCTCATGGGCGAGGAGCTCGACGGCCGGTCCGACCTCTACTCGCTCGGCATCGTGGCCTACGCCATGATCGCCGGCCGCGAGCCGTTCGTCGACGAGAACCCGGCCGTCCTGGCCCTCCGGCATCTGCAGGAGGAGCCCCCCGACGTCCGGCAGTTCCGTCCCGGTCTGCCGGAGCCCTGGGTGGCCTTCCTCGCCCGGCTGCTCGCCAAGAAGCTGGCGGACCGCTACGCCTCGGCCCGGGAGGTACTGGCGGCCCTGGAGACGCTCCCCGTCGAGTAACCCCTTATCGATGGAGGAGACGACGACATGCGTGTCTTGTTCCCGAAGCTGATGGCCGGCGGTCTGCTGCTCGCCGGGCTCGCCCTTCCCGCTCTGTCCACCCCCCAGCATGGGCAGGCTCGTCCCATTCCGGCGACGGCCACGCCTCCCACCCCGGATCCGATGCCGTCTCACCCCACGGGACAGGCCGCCGCCGCGCCGGAGGCCCAGCAGGCGCCGCGTCCGAATTCGATGCGCGACGTCATCAAGGGCCACGAGAACGAGCCGGCCGAGAAGGTGTTCAAGAACATCCAGCTCCTCAAGGGGGTCCCCGCCGGCCGTTTCCTCGACGCCATGGACGGCTTCGCCAACGCCCTGGGCACCAAGTGCCGGGAGTGCCACGACACCGAGAACTTCGCCAGCGACGACAAGGACGAGAAGAAGGTCGCCCGCGGGATGATCCAGATGACGAAGGGGATCAACGAGCAGTACATCAAGACGATGCCCAGCCTGGACCGCGACGCCTACGTGAGCTGCTACACCTGCCACCACGGCAAGACCCACCCGGCGGGCCGGCCGGAGGAGGAGAAGAAGGAGCAGCAGGAGCGTCGCTGAGGAGAGCCGCGCTGGCGCGCGGCCCCTCACCTACCTACACCCTTGCCCTCGGGGCGGCCCGCCGCCCGAAACCTCACCCCTGTCCCCTCTCCCATCGCCCTCCCACCGACCGGGAGAGGGGGACTCGGTTGAGGCGATGGTGCCTATAGGATGTCTTTCCGCACCATTACCGATTCGGATTCAGCAACCTGCCAGCAACACCGCTCCAACCGCGTTCCCCTCTCCCGGTCGGTGGGAGGGCGATGGGAGAGGGGACAGGGGTGAGGTTTCGGGCGGGGGACCGCCCCCGAGGGCAGGATGGTCTTGGGGACCCCTACGCCCCGGGGTTATGGGCCGCCTTCGGCACCACCGAGATCCCGCCGTTGTTCTCCAGCACGGCCGTGTGGACCTCTTCCACGCAGGCGCACCCCGCCTGCCGCAGGGCCGCGTTGAGCTCGTGGCGGGTGAGCTGGGAACGGGTGAGCACCTCCTCGTAGAGCCTGCCGTTGTGGATCAGCAGCTCCGGCCGCCCTTCGATCAGCGCCTCCAGCCGCTTGCTGCGGAAGGTGAGGAAGCCCACCAGATAGTTGAAGGCGATCAGCGCCGCGGCCGAGATCAGCCCGCCGGTCAGCGAGTTGTCGCCGCCGTTCATCGAGTTCTGCACCGCGTTCGAGAGCACCAGCAGCAGGACGAGGTCGAAGGGGGCGAGCTGCCCCACCTGGCGCTTGCCGGTGATCCGCAGCACGATGAGCAGGAAGAGGTAGACGACGAGCGAGCGGACGATCAACAGCCACCAGGGGTGGATATCGGGAATCCACATGAGCGGGACCTCCTTGGTTCCCGCGGGCCAGTATAGACCGTAGAATCCGGACCGCCATGAAGCCCACCGAGACGCTGGCCCGCGAGACCACGCCCGAGGGGGACGAGCTGGCGCTCGCCCGGCGGGACGGCGTCTACTACCTGCGGGTGGACGGCAAGGAGCTGATGACCAGCCGCGTCCACGGCTCCGAGGAGGCCCTCTCCAGCCTGGCGCTGAAGGCGCTCGGGAAGCGCAAGGCGCCGCGCGTGCTCGTGGGGGGGCTCGGCTTCGGCTACACCCTGCGCGCGGCGCTCGACCACCTGCCGCCCGACGCCTCGGTGGTGGTGGGCGAGATCTTCCCCTCCCTCCTGAAGTGGAACCGGGACGTGCTGGGGGACCTCGCGGGACGGCCGCTCGACGATCGCCGGGTGGAGGTGGTCCTGGGCGACGTGCGCGACCTGCTCGACGGCCGGCGGCGCTTCGACGCCGTCCTCCTGGACGTGGACAACGGCGCCGAGGCGCTCACCCTGCGCTCGAACGCCGGCCTCTACACCCCGGCCGGCCTGGAGCGGCTGGGGCGGAGCCTGACGGTGGGCGGGGTGGCCGCCTTCTGGGCCTCGTTCCCCTCCCCGGCCTTCGAGCAGCGGCTCCGGCGCGCCGGCTTCGAGGCGTGGACCGAGCGCGTCCCCGACCGCGAGGGGGGCAAGCGGAAGAACCACGTGATCTTCCTCGCCCGGCGCCTCGCCCGGCGGAGGTGACGGGGCGGAACGGCCGGATTTCGTCCCGTTTGTCCCGTTTTCAGGGGGGGCGCGCACCTTTCACTCGATCGTCTTGATCGCTTTCTTTTGCTGTTCTAATCTGATGGAGGGGAGCCGTATGTCGAAGAACCTCGCGTTCTACGTAGTCATCCTCGTTCTCTTCGGAGCCGGAACCGGGCTCCTCCTCAACCTTGGCTCGGGGCTGCAACCGGACGCGCCGGCGGCCGCGCAGGCCGCGGCGCACCACGGGACGGCGGAGAAGGCCGCGGGGGGCGGCGTCGCCCGGGCGCTGGTCGAGAACGCCCGCAGCCCCTTGAGCATCCTGCTGCTTCAGGTCGTCCTCATCGTCGCCGCCGCCCGGGGCCTCGGCCTCCTGTTCCGCAAGATCGGCCAGCCGCCGGTCATCGGCGAGATCATCGCCGGCATCCTCCTGGGGCCCTCCCTGTTGGGGGCGGTGGCGCCGGCGGCCCAGGCGTTCCTCTTCCCGGCGTCGTCGATGGACGCCCTGCGGATGCTCAGCCAGATCGGGATCATCCTCTTCATGTTCGTGGTCGGCATCGAGCTGGACGTCGAGCACCTCCGCCAGAAGGCGGACGCCGCCGTGCTGGTCAGCCACGCGAGCATCGCCGTGCCCTTCTTCCTGGGCACCGCCTCGGCCCTGTTGCTCTATCGCGGCCTGGCGCCGGCGGGGATCCCGTTCAGCGCTTTCGCCCTCTTCCTCGGCGTGGCCATGAGCATCACGGCCTTCCCGGTGCTGGCGCGCATCCTCGAAGACCGCCGGATGTCCCGCTCCTTCCTGGGCAGCACGGCCCTCGCGTGCGCGGCCGTGGACGACGCCACCGCCTGGTGCCTGCTGGCGGTGGTGGTGGCGATCGTGAAGGCCAACGGGCTGGGCGGCGCGGCGCTGACCATCGCCCTCACCGTGCTGTTCGTCGCCGGGATGGTGCTGGTGGTCCGCCCCCGGGCGGCGCGCCTGCTGAGCCGGCTCCCCCAGAGCCAGGGCGGGAGCGTGGGGCTGCTGGCCGTCCTCTTCACCTTCATCTTCGCCTCGGCCCTGTGCACCGAGGTGATCGGCATCCACGCCCTGTTCGGCGCCTTCCTGGCCGGCGTCTGCATGCCGCCCGACTCCAAGCTGCGACAGTTCCTCCGCTCGCGCCTCGAGACCTTCGGCTCGGTCCTGCTGCTGCCGCTCTTCTTCGCCTTCACCGGCCTGCGCATGCAGGTCGGCCTGCTGGCGGGGTGGGAGAGCTGGGCGATGTGCGCCGGGCTCATCGTGGTGGCGATCGCCGGCAAGCTGGGCGGCGGCATGATGGCGGCGCGCTGGACGGGCATGAGCTGGGGGGACTCCTTCTCCCTCGGCACGCTGCTGAACGCCCGCGGCCTGGTCGAGCTGATCGTGCTCAACCTCGGCTACGACCTGGGGATCCTGCCGCCGCGGATCTTCACCATGCTGGTCCTGATGGCGCTGGTCACCACCTTCATGACCGGCCCCCTCCTCCATCTCCGCAACGCGCTGGGGCGCCAGGAGGCGGTGGTGACGGCCGGCGGGCCCACCTCGGTCCTGCCGTAGGGGGATGGTTGGGCTGTCGCGGATTGACGGTGGCCGGGGAGCAGCTTACAATCACACGCTCTGAGGGAAGCCTCTATTCTGAAAGAGCCAAATATGAGAAAGCTCATCGTCGCCACCGTCCTGGGACTCACGTTGTCCGCTTCCTTGCTGGCCCAGAGCGCGCCGGCGGACAAGGACCAGGAGGCGCTCAAGCAGGCCCTGATCAAGCTGGAAAAGCAGTCCTGGGTGGCCTGGCAGGGCCATGACGGCAAGTTCTTCCAGGAGTTCCTCTCCGACGACCACGTCGAGCTC
>QHVW01000283.1 GCA_003223675.1 Acidobacteriota bacterium | reverse complement strand
CGGCACCCCCATCTGGCGGGCGAGGTCGAGGGCGGCCACGATCCGCCGGCACTCGGGCTCGGCCAGGGCGCCCATGCCGCGGCTGGGATCGCCGAGCAGGATCACCCGCGCCATCCCCTCGGGGTAGCGGGGAGTGAAATTGCGGATGACCCCCACCACGACGTTGGCCTGGTTGCCGCCGTACGGCCGGTCGACGGGGAGCAGACGGCCGGCGGCGTCGAGGTCGTGCTCGACGAACTCGCCGGGGGGGAGGTCGGCGGCGGCCTCGCGCCGCGGCGGGGCCAGCCGCTTGACCACCTCGTAGGGGTAGGGGAGCCCGCGCCGCCGCAGGTCGACCACCTTCTGGGCGTACTCCCGCAGCGGCTTCAGGGGGGCCTCCGTGGGCTTGCGGACGCGCAGGACCACTCCTGAGCCTTCGAAGTTGGAGATCTCCAGCACCCAGTCGCGGAGCTCGCCGGTCTCGCGGTCGGGGATGCGACAGCGCACCGCCACCTTCTCCAGGCCGAGCCCCTCGGTGAGCGGCGCCAGCCGGCGCACCAGGGTGTTGAGCTCGTCCGCCCGCAGGTCGACCGGCGGCCAGACGCCGAGCAGCACCCGGTTCCACTGCAGCCGCTCGCCCGCGGCGCGGCGCGACTGGAAGCGGCGGATCCCGGCCAGGGCCTCCATCAGCATGTGCTCCAGTTGGGGGAGCTGGACGATGCGTTCTTCGGCATCGCGCACCGGAGTGAGGTCGCGCACCTCGGCCATGGCGAACAGGCGGTCGTCCCGCGGATTCTCGCGGGCCACGCCGTGGAAGAGGTAGACCCCCTCGGGGGATTCCAGGCGATCGAGATGGAATTCCTGGAGACGCCAGAGCTCCAGCCGCAGGGCCACCAGGGGGTGGATGCCGCGGTAGATGCGGTCTTCGGTGATCTGTCCGTCGGCCCGCCGCCGGAAGGTGAAATGCCGCACGCCGGCCGGGCCCGCCAGGGAGACGGCCACCCGGCGCAATTGATCCGGCAGCACATGCGGGTCCGGCGCGGCCGGAGCGAGCAGAGCGGCGATCTCGGCCGCGTCGGCGTCCTCGGCCGGCGGCTCGCCGGGCCGCCAGAGGTAGAGATCGGCCACGGTCTCGACCTCCGGCGCGGCCTCGCCGGCCAGCCGGCTCAGGGCGTGTACGTTCCAGGCGAGACGGCGGTGGCTGGCGTGGGTGGCGATCAGGTGGATGGGCGAGCCCCGGTGGACATAGTCGGCCACGGCGAAGGTCTGGCCGTCGAGGAGGGTGATCCCGACCTCCCCCAGCTCGCGGATGCGGTAATAGCGCCGCACCAGGATCTCCAGCAGGGCCGCGCGCAGCACGGGATCGGCCTGGGTGAGCCGCTGCGAGATCAGGTGATGGAGCGGCAGCGGGCATTCGACCAGGGAGCGGATGAGCTCAGCTCCTTCTTCAGGGCTCGGGCCCGCGGCCAGCCGGGTGAGGTCCACGGCGGCGGAGGCGTAGATGCGCTCGCGGGTGGCGAGCAGGAGGGGGCGGTCGAAGGCGCGGTAACGCACCTCGCGCGCCAGATCGTGCACCGCCGGCTCCCGCCCCTGGGTCTCGGCGATCACCCGGTCGAGCAGCTCGCGAGCCCCAAGCACCTCCGGCAGGCCGCGGCGCTCCAGCCACCCTTCCAGCAGGGCGAGCACGGCGGCCTCCTGTCGCGGCTGGCGATGGGAGACGGCGATGCGGAACAGGCTCTCCTCCAGCTCCGGCGAGCGGTCGAGGGCGGCCAGGCCGTAGTGGGAGAGCGCGCGGCGGAGCTTGTCGAGGAAGGCCTCGGGGAGGCCCGCGCCGCGCGCGTCGAGGTCGCGCAGGTAGGTGAAGAGGTACTCCTCGGCGCTCAGCCGGCCGTCGCCGTCCGTCTGCCGGCGGAAGAGCGAGCTGAGATCGGCATAGGCGCGCAGGATGCGCTCCTCGGTCGCCAGATCCTCCGGCCCCGGCGGGCCCGCCTCGCCGGAGACCAGGCGCTGGACCGTCCGCGGATCGGCGTCATAGCCGAGGATCAGGCGGCGCGCCTCGGCCAGGATCTCGCCGCGCGAGCCGGCCGGCCCGTCCACGGAGGGGACCAGCGCGTCGAAGCGCACCCGGGGCCCGGGGACCGCCGCGGCACCGCCGCGGTCCAGCGGCTCCAGCGTCAGGAGCGGCCCGCCGGTGCCCACCTGGGCATTCCGGCGCACCAGCACCTTGCGCACCCGGCCGGGGCCGGGGGCGACCACGGTGGTCTCCATCTTCATGGCTTCGAGCACCGCCAGCGGATCGCCGGCGGCCACCTCGTCCCCCTCGCGGACGGCGAGCGAGACGACCACCGCCGGGGCCGGCGAGCGCACGATGCCGCCGGCGTCGCGCTCGATGCGGTGGGGGATGCCGTCCACCTCGACCAGCAGCCGGCTCTCCTGGGCGGCGAGGGAGACTCGCCAGCTCTTGCCGCCGCAGGAGATGGCGCGGCCGGTGCGCCCCGGAGGCTCGGCGAGCACCTCCAGGAGGACTCCTTCGACCTCGACACGGAAGAGCCGGCGGTCGAGCCGGCTGACGCGGAAGAGGTACTCGTTTCCCCGCTGGCGGAGCTCGACCGCGCGGCCGATCTCCTTCGGCACCTCGGGCCGGCCGCGGGCCGCCGAGGCGTAGAAGCGGGAGCGGGCGAGCGCCAGCTCCTCCTCGTAGCCGGCGACCGCCGCGGCCAGCAGGGCGGCTTCGGCGCCGCGCCGGGGGAGGTGCTCGCCGCTCGCCACCAGCCGCTCCAGCCAGCCGGGATCGACGGGCTTGCGGGAGGTCAGCTCGGCGCGGTCGAGCACCTCGGTGAGGAAGGCCTTGTCCGTGGTGCCGCCGCGCACCGCGACCTCGGTCCGGGCGAGGCCGCGCTGGAGACGGTCGAGCGCCTCGGCGCGGGTCCGACCGTGGGCGGTGACGCGGACGATCTCCTCGCCGTCCGGCGGCGCCTCCCCCTCCTCGACCGCGGCGTCGGCGCGCAGCCCCGCGCCGGCGGGGAGGCGCAGGGCCTCGATCACGCCGGAGCGCGGCGCGAAGCCGTCCTCCGGGTCGAGCGCGGAGAGGGTCACCTGCAGCGAGAAGCCGCGGGATTCCGGCGGCTGGCCGTCGAGCGTGCCGCCGCGCGAGAGGTGGAGCTCCAGGGCGGAGAGGTCGAGCTCATTCGCCGCCTCGACCACCGCCACGGCCTCGGGCAGGCCGTGCGCGGTGCCCAGGAAGCGCTGCTCGCCGCTCGCCGGATCGGCCAGGAACGACACGGTGAAGGCGCCGGAAGCGCCGCGCGCGCCGGCCAGGCGGGCCGCGGCCTCGCGCAACGAGCGCGCGAGATCCTGGGAGATCCCCGGCGGCGGCGACTCGGTCAGCACCACGCGGTCACCGAGCCGCAGGGTGACGTCGACCAGCCCGGGCGTCCACACGGTCCCCTTGCGGTCCGCCAGGACGGGCGCCTCGATCCGGCGGACGCCGGCCGCCGACGGATCGAGGGGGCTCACGGCCGTGCCTCCATGGCCGCGCGCAACGGCGCCACCAGGTCTGCGGCGAGGCCGCCCGGCATCTCGACCGTGCGGTAACCCGAGAGGCTCAGGTAGAGCCGTCCCTCGCCGTCCACCACGTAGGCGTCCGTGCCGCCGTCGCCGGGCCTGGCCACGGCGAAGAGCGGCACGCCGTCCACGCCGGGATGGCGGTGGGTCCGCACCCGGTCCACGTGGAGGGGGAGGGCCATCCGCCCGCGGCTCCCCAGCTCGCCGACGCCGGCGGTCTGGAAGCAGAGCTCGATCAGCCGCGGATCCATCAGCGCCGGCGGCTCCTCCGGCCGGTGGTCCGGCGGCAGCGGCCCGGCGAGCCGTCCGGCCACCCCGTCGCCGTCCCGCCAGGCGCTCTCCATCACCTGGTAGGCCGGGCCGTGGAAGTAGATGCGGTAGATGTCCGCCGCGCCCACGCTGACGCCTTCGACCGCCGGCACGTGGCGGGCCTCGGCCGCGCGGTCCGCGGCCTCCGGGGCCAGCCGCACCCGCGCCCGGAAGTGGACCGTCTCCTGCGGCTC